>CATOJU010000053.1 GCA_951800555.1 uncultured Rickettsiales bacterium
AACTTTTCATATCAAAAACACCACGACCATATATTATATTATCTTTCTTAATCATTTTATATTCAGAATTTTCTACCACATCAGTATGACAAACACTTAAAATATCAAGATCTATAGTATCAAAATTTGAAAATAAAATTGACAAATAACCACGATTATTTATTTCTTTAATGTAAATTTTTGTATCTAAAAATATATTTTTATATATATTAAAACATTCTATTATAGCTTCTGTATTTCCTGTATAACTTGGTATTTTTATAACTTTTTCAATTAAATTAAGTATTTTATTCATAATCAATGCTTGTTGCTTTTGCTACTTTATCTTTAAAGTTATTAATAATTGATGAATTTGAACCATTTTTTTCTTCTATTTTTAATAAAATTTTATAAGCTTCTTTATAAAAACAATTATTTAAAATATTTTTCATACTAATGTCTATAAATTCAATTTTATTACTTTCTACTAGCATATTTGAATAAAATAATACACTATTTATATCATTTTTATTAATATTATACAATTTTTTAGCTAATTTTATTCTTTTTAATAAATTTGTATTTTTCATATATAAATCCCCAAAAATTATCTTTGGAGTATATTTCCATATTTTTTCTATATATTTTTTAGTTTTTTTAGGTTTTATTTTATCTAAAGAAAGAATTAAAATTTTATTATTAGAATATAAATTTTTATCGTTTTTAAAGACTTCCAAAGAATATTTTAAAGATTTTTCATAATTAAGATTTTCAAAATAATATTTTGCTAGATTTTCTTTTATTAAAAATAATTCTTTTTTATATTCATAATCTTTTATAAACTTTTTTATTTTTAATAAAATTTCTAGACAAATTTCCCAATTGTTTTCTTCTTTATATACTTTATAAAGTAGTTTTAAACATCTTTCATCTTTCGGTTGGATTTTTAAAATTTTATTTGCATAAAATTTAATTTTTTTATTATTTTTATTTTCTAATGCATTCAATAAATAAACATTATACAATAATAAATTGTTACATATTTGATTTTTAATATTTTTAGTATTTTTGCAACTTAAATTAGAGATAATTGCAATTGAATCTTGGTATTTTTGATTATTAAATAAAATCTGCGATTTTACTAGATTTGTAAGGTCATTTTTTATATATTTGTCCGCTATTTTTAATTTTTCATTTGCCTTTTTTGAATTATTTGATATATTAAAAATAATTGCTTCTGTAATATTTTCTATATAATTTTTATATTTTTTTATTTCTTTTTCTGTTTTTTTAGTAAATTTCTTTTTATTACTTCTTAATAAAACATTTATTATTGAAAAAAAACAGAATATTAATATTAATAGACTAAATAAAAATAAAAATATTATTCTTGTATTAGTTGTAATTTCATAATCCAAAAAATATATAATAATTTTACTGTCATATTGTAATATAATTGCTGAAATTATGGTTAAAAATAATATAAATATTATATAAAATAATTTTTTCACAATTTTAAATCTTTTAAAATTTATAAAAATATTATAAACTAATTAAAAAATTTTTGCAATATTTTTTTTGTAATTGAATAATAAATATGTATAAAGCTAATATAAATACAAAAAATCAAGAAAATAATAAATATAAAACTAAACAATTAGATGTTAAGGAGATTCTATTAGTAATTTAAGTTTTTTCTTGAAAAATTTATATTTTAATTTAATATTAGAGACAATAATTAATAAATTAAATTTTTTATGAGAACAACAATAAAATATTCAATAATTTTACTATTATTTTTAGTAATGCAATCTTGTGTCAACACAAAAGTAGTTGATGTAAAAAGCCCTTGTGTATCAGGCAAAGATGGCCCATGTGGCCCAAGAAGACCAGTAAATACTTGGTTATATTTATCATGAAATTTTATTAAAAAATAAAAATACGAAATATTGTAATGAAAAGAGCGTTAAAATTTATATTCTGTATAGCTATATTGGTTTCATATAGCGTGTTTATTTATAAAAGAAATTTAGTAAAAGAAGTAGAAAATAGTTATATTTTAGCAAAATATAATGAAGAAGAAAATATTTCAAAAAATGATCCACTAGATGGTGAAAATTTCAAATTTAATTTTTCATTGTTTAATAATTTGGCAGAGCAACAACAAATTAGAAATAGTGAAGATTTATTAAAATATATAATAAAAAGATTAAAAATTAGTTATATTGAAGAAATAGATGAAGAAAAAGTTTATGAAAATGCCATAAAAGGAGTATTAACTTCTTTAGACCCACATTCAAGATATTTGAATAAAAAAGAATATAAAGAAATGCACGAAAACATCAAAGGTGAATTCGGCGGTCTAGGTATAATTGTTACAAAAAATACTGATTTATTTATAACTGTAATTTCACCCATTGAAGATACTCCTGCCTATAAAGCGGGCATTAAGACTGGTGATTTTATAAGTCAAATAGATGATAAAAATACTTTCGATATGGATCTGTACCAAGCTATAAATTTAATGAGAGGTAAAGTCGGTGAAAAAGTAAAAATTACTATATTAAGAAAAGGTGAATTAAAACCATTGGAATTTGTATTAAAAAGAGAAAAAATAAAAACAAATCCAGTTAAGGGAAAAGTTATTAATGATAATATTATTTACATTAAATTAACAGAATTTAAAGATAATTTACAACAAGATACTATTAACATGTTTAATAAATTAAAGGCAACTATGGGACAGAATAAATTAAAAGGATTTATTCTAGATTTAAGAAATAATCCAGGTGGTCTATTGACGGAAGCTGTTAAAATAACCGAATTGTTTATTGACAAAGATCAAGTTGTTGTTTCTACAAAAGATAGAAACGCAAAATCTTTAAATTTGTATAAAACATCAAATGGAAATCTTTTATTGGATAAAGATACTCCATTAGTTGTATTAGTTAATGGGGGTTCTGCTTCTGCATCTGAAATAGTTGCTGGCGCAGTTCAAGATTATAAAAGGGGGATAGTATTAGGAACTAAAACATTTGGAAAAGCTTCTGTACAAACCGTTTTTCCTCTTTTAAATGGTGGAGCCCTTTTAATTACTACTGCTCGCTATTATACTCCTTTAAATAGATCAATTCAATTGGACGGAATTATTCCAGATATAATTGTAAAGCAGGGAAAAATATCATTTGATGATAATAAATTTGAAGATTTCGGTGAAAAAAATCTTGAAGGTCATTTAGAAAGAGAAGGGACGGAAGATATAGTCCAAAAGACAATAAAAGAAAATAGTAAAAAAAAAGAAAAAAGTGAAAATTTATACAATAATGATTATCAACTTTTGAGAGCTATTAGTTTAATTGATGAAATTAATATTATTAAAGATAGTAATAAAACTCAAAAAGAAATTAATAATCTCGAAGAAAATACTAATGATATAAAAAATGATTAAAAAAATTATAATTCTCCTAATAATATTTATTTTCTGTAATAATAGTATTATTGCAGAAAATAAATTAAAAAATATTTTTTCAAGGAATGATTTTGAAATAATTGCAAATGTAAATAATATTGCTATAACTAAATATGATTTAAATAATTTTATTTTTATAACAAATTATAGTGAAAATAAAAAAATAAATAATAAAATTTATAACGAAAGTTTAGAGAATTATATTGATGTTTTAAAGAAACGAATTATAGCAGAAAACAAGAAAAATCAATTAACTAAAGAAGAAAAAGATAATTTATGGTATATAATTACTAAAAATTTGAATCCAGATTTAACTATTGATAAATTTTGAAAAAAAAATAAACTTGATAAAAAATTTGTTTTATACTTTTTTGAAAGTAATTATCTTTGGTATAAATATGTTGAAACGGTTTTAAAACAAGGCATAGAAATTGATGATACTACAATTAATAATGTTTTAGAATTTATAGCACAAAAACAGTTTATAATTAGATATAATTTATCAGAAATAGTTTTATATTTTAAAAGTAAAGAACAAAAAATTGAAGTTTTAAATAGATTAAATAATATTTACAGTTCTTTAAATTTAAAAAATTTTGGTCTAACAGCTTTTTCTGTTTCGCAATCTAGTAGTGCTAAAAATAATGGTAATTTAGGTTGGTTATTTGAAAGTGAGTTAAACATTGAAATAATTAAAGCTTTAAAAAATTCACAAAAAAATTCAATAGTTAAACCATTCTGTATAGGTGATAATACTGGAGTTTGTTTTATTTTTAAAATAAATGACAAAGAAAAAAGAATTAATATTAATGAAAATGAAAAAAATAATGTAATAAATTATATTTTTTCAAGAATATTGGGTGAAAAAATTAGAAATGTTATCTTTTCTGCAAAGATAGATGTGGTTTATAAATAAAGGTGTAAAATGGTTAATAAATTTAGCAGTAAAATAGTAAACAATAGATTTAAATCTGTAAAAGTAAAAACAGCAAAACATAGAAAAATTTCTTCTACGAATTGGTTGCAAAGACAACTTAATGATCCCTATGTAGAGGAAGCTAAAGAAAGGGGATATAGAGCCAGATCTGCTTTTAAAATATTGGAAATAAATGAAAAATTTAAAATTTTTAAAAAAGGTTATAAAGTATTAGATTTGGGTGCAGCACCTGGTGGTTGGAGTCAAATTGCTGTTGAAAAAGTTGGTTATAATAATGTTTTGTCTGTTGATATATTACCTATGGATTATATTAAAGGAGTAAAAATAATACAAAAAGATTTTTTAGCAGATGATGCAAAAGATTTAATTTTGGGAAAAATGAATGGTGAAAAATATAATGTGGTAATGAGTGATATGGCAGCAAATACTACAGGAGATAGAAAAACGGATTATTTAAGAACTATGTTACTGGTGGAAACTGCTTTTGATTTTGCTATTCAGGTTTTAGTGGAAGGTGGAATTTTTGTAAGTAAAATATTCCAAGGCGGAGCTGAGAAGGAATTTATGGATAAATTAAAAAATAATTTTAAAATAGCAAAGTTTTTTAAACCTCAATCTTCAAGAAAAGATTCTGTGGAAACCTATGTGGTAGCTATAGGTTTTAAGGGATAAATTAAAAAAATATTATAATTATATTTAATATTATAGTACTATTTTACTATTTAAAATATATTTAAGATTATACTATTTTTTACTATTTTAGTGATAGATTTTATTAAGAAATAGAAAAATCCTTTTTTAATAAACAAATTTCTTTACTTTTTAATATTTTAAAGTTATAATAAATTTATTAATGAAGGAATTTTTTTAAAAACAATGTTTTTAATTATATTTTTGTTATTTTTTTTATTTAATATAAATATTAGTTCGGCAGAAGTGTTCTTTGTATTACCAGATAAAATGAGTACTATAGAAGTTAATAAAGGAATGACAAAAAAAACGATGAATAGAAACGAAAATGTTATATATCAAATGAATAACCAATATAAAGGCAAACTAAAATATAGACCTACAAATAATATGGTTAAAAATTTTAGAAAAGGTCGATATTATACTTCCGTTTATTATTCGCATACAGATTTAGAGGTAAAAAAATTAGAATCAGATAGAATAGAATACGAAGAGAAAGTAAAAAGCGGAAAATTTAAAGATTATTATGGCGCTTCTTTTGGTTTATATCTAAGAAATAGTATAGGTGTAGAATTTGAGTATTTTGAATATTGTGACGATATAAAAGTTAATACTGCTAAATATGATTTACCTAATTATTTTGAATTTGATGCTAAAAATTTTTTTATAAATTTTTTTGTAGAAAGTAATTATTCAAAAATAATACCATCCTTAGGTGTAGGTGGTGGTCTTCTTAGGGGTGATATAAAAAGTGCTTTATTTTTTGGAACTTTTCCTGAATTTGGTCCAGAAAATTATAATAAATATGAACAAATAAAATTAAAAAGAAAAAAACTTATTCCTATTTTCCAATTTTTTGCTGGTTTTGAATTTGCACTTACGGATGATCTTACATTTTTTGCAAGATATAAATATTATTCCTTAAAAAAAGATGTAAAAATGATAGCTGTTATTAAGAATGATTATAAAAAAGCGGAACAAAATTTAGATTTTACTTTTAAAGGTAATAGTTTTATTAATATAGGTTTTAAATATTTATGGTAATAATATGAAAAAAGTAGCAATAGCTTGTGATAGAGCCGGAATTAAGTTAAAAAACTTTTTAATCCAGCAAATGAATGAAGAAGTTGAATTTCTAGATTTGGGAACTAATAGTGAAGAACCAGTTGACTATCCAGATTATGCTAAAAAGGTTGTAAAAAATATTTTAGAAGGCATAGTTGATTTTGGTGTTTTAATATGTGGAACTGGTATAGGAATGTCTATAGCAGCTAATAGATATAGAGGTATACGGGCTGGTTTATGTCATAATAGTTTAGAAGCAAGATTGACTAGGGAGCATAATAATGCAAATATTTTGTGTTTAGGAGCTAGAATTATAGGCGAAGAATGTGCTTTAGAAAATTTAAAAGTATTTTTAAATACAAAATTTGCTTCCGGAAGACATTTAAGAAGGGTTGAAAAACTTGATGAAATATAATTGTTTTGCTGATTCTATTTTTTAAAAGTATCTATATTATAATTTTAATTTTGACTTAATAAATTTTTATTATTATTTTTGATATTTTTTATTATTTTATTCATAATAAAAAACA
>CATOJU010000054.1 GCA_951800555.1 uncultured Rickettsiales bacterium
TTTTGTTGACTTTTTTAATTAACGTGTAATTATTATAGATATAAAATAATTATTTATTTGATATTTATTAATAATAAATTGGGAGAAGAGATGGTCGGTAATACAAAAAATGATAATATAAAAAATAATAATAATTCTACGGAAGAAACACCACCAGAATATGATAAAAATATAGAAAAAAAACTTTTAGATAGTGATGTTTTAAATTTAGGTACACACAATTATAATATAAGAGTCGTATCAGAAGATGGTAGTGATAAAGATGTAAAAACAGCAGGTACTATAAATACAGAGGGTTATAAATGCTATCAAAAGGGAAAAAGAGAAGAAGCATATAAAAAATTTAATGAAGCATTAAAATTTAATGAACGAAGATATGAAAATGAGAGACGAGATAGTATCAGTATTTCTTCAATTTATAATAATTTAGGTGTTTGTGAATTTGCTGGTCGTGGAGTTAAACCAAACAGAGAAAGTGGTTATAAAAAATTAAAGCAATCACTTAAAAAAGGTGGAGTTGGAGTAAATACTGCTAAAATGAATATTGCTACATGTAATTGTTTTGGTGTAGGAGACTCAAAAGACCCAGAAAAAAATAAAAAAGTAGGTTTTGAAAAACTTAAACAAATTAGTGAAGAAAACATAGATTCTATTAAAAATAAGGAAGATAAAAAAAATGCTGAAATTAGAAAAAATAATGCTATTGCTAATATGGCTAGGTGTTATTTGTATGGTATAGGTACAGAACCTGATTTAAAGAAAGCAGAAGAATGTCTTAATTTGCTTAGTTCAAATGAAAAAAAAGCTGAGCTTCTTAATGCTATAGGCAACCATTACTATAAAATGGAAAGAGATGCAGTAACAGCAAAAAAATATTTTAAACAAGCAATGGATATGGGTAGTAAAAAAGGCGAATATAATTATAATCTTATTCAGGGGAAAGAAGTAGAAAAACCAAAAGAAAATGATGGGGAAGATATTAAAATAGATGATAATATTAAAAGAGTAAAACCAAAACCAACACCAAAACCAACACCGCCTGACCCAAGACCAGCTCTACACAACCAATTAAACAAAACACTAGGCAAAGAAACTGATGCTGCAATATGCAAAGATGGAAAATTTTATAAAAAAGATGGAAAAACAGAAATTCCATTAGAAAAATCTAAAGCCAGTGGACTGAATAATGTAGACAATGGTATAAATTCTTTAACTGCTGCATTAGATAAAAAAATAGAAGCCCTAGGTCCAAATCCATCACTGGAGCAAGTTAAAGAATGTGAACAATGCATTAATGCTACTAATTTAGTCATTTCTAATGCCCAAAAGCTTGGAGCTAGCAAAAGTAATTTTGATTCTAAAGTTAGTGAAGCACAAACTGCAATAGATAAAAAAAAGACACAAGCCAAAACAAACTATGATAACTTTACAAAAAATTGCGAAAATTTACAAAAAGAAGCTGAAGACGAAGTTAAAAAGGACAAGGAAACAATTGTATTTAAAAATGAAGATGAAAAGAAAGCGGCAGACAAAGAAATAGAAATATTAGAGGCAGAAAACAAAAAATTAATGGAAGATGCACAAAAAATAAATCAAGAATTTAATAAAAATATTGAAGGTACAGAAAATGATAATAAAACATTATCAACAAATGTTAATAATGAGATAAATGGGCTTAAATCGCCAGAAAATCCTACGGTTAATGGTATAACAAATTATAGCGATAATATATCAAATACAAATAAAAAAGTTCAGGAAGCAAAGAAAAATATTAGTAAAGGTGATAATGTTCCAGAATATGAAAATATAAATAAAAAAATGATGGAAAACCAGCTTAGAATAGAAAGATTAAGAAAGGGAATACAAAAATATGAAGATATAGATAGAAGGCCAGACCTGCTTAATGAATTTAATGAACAAATAACTGGTAAAAAAACTGACGCAAAAAAATATGATGAGAAAACTGGAAAATTTACTAATGGTAAAGGAGAAGAGGTTAGTTTGGGACAATTTACAGATAATAGAGTATCTAATATTGCTAGTGATGTAAATAATATAAATAATCAAATACTTTCTGATATAAAAAAAAGTGGTAAAAATCCAACAGAAAAACAACTTACTGATTTTAGAAAAAGATTTGAAGCTGCAAAAACTTTGCAGAGTAATGTAAGAGAACTTGGTAATAGTGTAGACGATCTTGATAATAGACATAAAATAGCAAACGAAAATTTAGATGAACAAAAAAAACAAAATGATAAAAATTATGAAGATTTTGAGAATAAATTACAAGAATCACAACGAAAAGCTCAGGAAAATGCTGTAGCAGTTGAAATAAAAAATAAGGAAGAAAAAGAAGAATATAAAAAAAAATTGAAAGAATTAAAAGCAAAAAGACAGGCTATAATAGATGAGCAAGAGAGGAAAAAAAAAGAACAAGATAATAAAATTGATGCGGCAAAAAAAAATAATAATAAAATATTAAATGGTACTAAAAATAAAGTAAAAGGTACTAAACTTAATGGTGAAAGTATAGAAGCTAATAGTGAAATTGTTACAAATTTAACTGGGAAAGTAAAAAGTACAAAATTTAAAACGGCGGATAAAAATCCAGATTTACAAAATCCAACTTTTGAATTAAAAAGTAAAGATGCAAGTATAGAGGATTTAGATCAACGAATAGCAAATATAGAAGCAGGGCTTAATTTTGATAGAAGACCAGATCTGCTTAATGAATTTAATAAACAAATAACTGGTAAGGAAACTGATGCAAAAAAATATGATGAAGAAACTGGAAAATTTACTAATGATAAAGGTGAAGAAGTTAAATTAGGACAATTTGGAGAGGATAGATTACAAGAAATTAGTGAAGGTGTAAATAATATAAACAATCAAATACTTGCTGATATAAAAAAGAATGGTAAAGAGCCATCACAAACTGATTTGGATAGATTTAGAAAAACTTTCAAAAATGCAAGAACTTTGCAGAATAATGTAGTAAAACTTGCTGATAGTAAAGAAAATTTTGATAAAAAATATAACGAAGCAAATAATAAACTAGAAAATAATATAACAACTATTAATCAAAATTTACAAGATTTTGAAAATACTACAAGTAATGTAACAGTAACAGAGAAAGAACTTAAAGAAAGTGAATATAAAGAAGAAAATGATGTTAGTAAAATGAATGAGAGATTAAAAGAAATAGAGGAAGAAGAAAAAAAATTAAAAGAAGAAGCAAAAAGAGAGTCGGAATCAGCAATAAAAACTAATAGTGATTTAAAAGAACTTAATAATGGTATAAACTCTACTGTTAATGGTCTTGTAAACGAAACTAATAAAGATTTTAATGAAAATAAACCAACACCAAAAGATATTACAAGATTAAGCGAAAAAACAGGTAATTTAGCAAAAGGTATAGATGAAACTACAAATGAACTTATATCTGAAGGTCCTGTGCCGAATCTAGAAGAAAAAAAAAATAAACTTATAGAATTGGAAAAGGAAAAACAAAAAATAAATTCAAGAGTATCAGAAGTAAAAGAACTTAATGAATTAAGTGTTAAAAGTTTTAATTTACGTCAAAAAGCTTTAGGCGCCGGTGGGCAAATGGCTGCAAAGTATGACCCTGTAAATAAAGTATATTTAAATGAAAAAGGTGAGCCGATTGAATTAACTGATATAAAAGCAAATAGTTTAAGTGATAAATTTAATAAAACTACAAATAAATTACTTAAAGAAGATTATGATCTTTTAAAAAGTCATAATAAAGATAAACTAGAAGAATGTGATAGACGTAGTAAACAAGTTGCTAATATAACTAGGCTTATAGATGAGACTGATAAAAGTAGGGAAAATTTTTTAAAAAGAGTAAATGAATCTATAGATAAAGTTGATGAAGCTGAAAAAGATAAAAAAAATAAAGTAAATGAGCTTGATAATTATTATAAAGAATTAGATGTAACTGCTAAAGAAAAAGAAGAAACTGGTTATGAACATTTAAATACGGAAAAAGAAATAGAAGAAGAAAAAAAGAGATTAACTAAAGAATATGAACAAAAATATGAAGAAGCTCTTGAAAAACAAAGAAAATATCTTGAAGAAAGGATAAAAACTGCTAATGATAAAGCTGATAATGTAAATGATGGTGTTGATGAAGATGGAAAAACAAGAGATAACAAATTATCAACATTAGAAAATAATATAAAAAATGTAAAGAAAGAGTATGATAGAGAAATCGATGATTTTGAATTACCAGATCAAGAAGAATACAAAAAGCAAATGAAACAATTGGCAAAAAGAGAATACCAATTAACTTTAAATCTTGATAAGGAAATTGATTATCTATCAAAAATAGATCCAAATAATGAAGAACAATTGACTGAAGCTAACAAAAAAATAGAAGAAAAATGTGAAAAAATATATGAAGCAAATACAGAAGAGGGTGCCCCATCATTAACTGATGAGGAAAAAAGAAATATAAAATATGAAGAAGCTCAAAAATCTATAGATAAACTTTCACCGGAAAATCAAAAAAAATGTGCTGAAAATGGTTTAAAAATAATGGATTTGTCTCCAGAAACACCTGTAGATCTTGTTTTTCTTGAAAAACAAAGAATATATGCATGTAAAATTAAAGATTGCAATGGTAAAACTGCTACTAACTATAAAGATGCTGGAAATGGTGTTAAGATGGAAAATTTATCATCGGAATATTTAATGAATGTTGGTAATGTAAGTATTGGCTTACATTCTAAAGTTAAAGATGTTAGTGTTGAAGATTTTTATAAAGGCAAAGGTAATCCACCAGAAGATAAAGATAATTATAATTATTCTAGACTTACTGTAGAAAGTATGTTTGAAGATAAAGAAAATAAACATGTTGGTTATACTATTGATTTAAAGTATTCAAAAGGTCAAGATTCGGTTGAACTAAAAGACACTATTAGTAAAAAAGGTTTAGAAAATTGTGGAGCAGAATTTGTAATAAAAGATAGAGATGGAAATGTATTAAATGAAGAGGAAACTAGAGAATTTTTAAGTAAATTACAACCTAAACCGGATACACCAGAAAGAGCAAATTGGAGAAAAGAAAGAAAAGAGATAGTTAAACGAGAGAATACCAAAAATAAACGAGAATCTAAATCAGAGTCTAAATCCAGTTCTAATTCCGGATCTAAAAAAGATGACGAGAAGAAAAATGAAGAAGAACAATCTGCTATTGATCGTATAATTGCTTTTATAGATAGTTTATTTAATGATAAAAAAGAAATAGAAAAAACAGAAAAACAAAAAGAAAACGAGAAAAAAGAAAAAACATTAGAAGATAGATTAAAAGAAAAAAAGAAAGAAATAGATCAAAAAATTAAAGAAGAATGTAAAAAATTAAATGAAGAAATGAAAGAAAATGGTTATGGTTTTGGTGAAAGAAGAGCAGCTATAAAAAAGGTAAAAGAAGAGGGAGCTAAAAAATATAATGAAATGGCAGAAAAAGAGAAAGAGAAAGAAAGAGAAAAATTTAGAGATAAATTTATTGGTGAACTACCTAATATAGAAGGAGATAAGAATAAAAAAGAATCTAAATCGGAAGAATCAAAACAAGAAACCGAAAAAAAAGAAGCAGGGCCAGAACCCAAAAAAGAAGAAAACAAAATTGGAGTTGGAGCTCCAGCAGCTAAACCCAAATCAGTAGAACCGGAGCCCACAAAAACAATAACACGTCAAGAACTTGAAAAAGATGAACCTAAAAGACAAGATGAACCTAAACCAGAAACTAAAAAACAAGAAGAGAAAAGGGCAAAGGATGATTTTATAATAAAGCCAACAATTAGTGCTGATAAAACTGATCCTTTGTTACCACCAGAAAAACAAGATACTCAAAATAAAATTAATAATCTTAAAAAGGAAGGCCAGAGTATGTCTACTGAAATGAGACAAGTACAACAAGCTATTAGTAAATCAGGTTTAAATAGAGGGGATGTAGCATCAGTAGGTGATAAAAATGAAAAAACAGGACCAAATGCAGGCACTACAATGGATGTAAGAGATAAAAGTCAATCTGCAAATAAAACAGTATAAATTGAAAATTAGAAAATAGTATTTATGATTACAGTTAATTATTAAAATAAAATCTATGTGGTACATATTTAGACACGGAGAAACATTTGTAAATATTAAAAAAACCATAATACAGGGACACATGAAAAATGTGTTCCTAACATTTAATGGAGCTTTACAAGCTCATATTAATGGTCAAAAATTGAAGAAATTAGAGGATAATTTTGATGATTATAAAATAGTATGTAGTCCATTAGAAAGAGCTATAAATACTTGCCAAATAATAATGAATGAAATAAATATAAATGGAACCCCGGAATTTGATGATTTATTAAAAGAAAGAAGTAAAGGTATATTTGATGGAATGTTAAAGGCAGAAGCAAAAAAGAATTATGAAAAAGAATATGTTTTATCTAAGGAAAATCTTTGGAGTTATGATTTTGGTGGTATTGAAACATATAAAG
>CATOJU010000055.1 GCA_951800555.1 uncultured Rickettsiales bacterium
ATTTTTAATAAAATAAACGTATTTCACAATATACTTCCTATAAAAATAATAAATGTTTTATCTTTTTATAATATTTATTTTTTTTAGAATTTTTTTTATTTAGGACTTTAATTTAAAAAAACTTTGCCTATAAAAAATAGACAAAGTTTTATGAATAATAAAATAAAAATTAAATTTTTATACTATAAATTGTTAAAAATAATTTTATTAGATTGCAATAATTGTTTATCTATATTTTTACCAATTTCATATAATTTTTTCAATAAAGATTTTGAAATTTTATTTTTTTCAAGATAATTAATATCTTCTTTATTAAAATTATTTAATTCTATTCTCTTTTTAATATTTTCTGCTTGAATTCTTTCTTCTTTTTCAAGAAAGTATAGTATATTTGATTCTTTTAAAAGTTTCATTCTTCTTTTTTCTATCAACCAATTATATCTTGTATTATTAAGTTTTATTGTAATATTTTTTATTCTATCCTGCTGCTTTTTGAGTCTTTTTTCTAATTTATTAAAATTACTAACTTGATTTTTAACTTGTTTTTTTATATTATTAAACAATAATTGAACCATTTTATAATCTTTATTAAAAATAGCAAAATTAATAGAATTAAAATTACTTATATTTGTTTTTGCATTTACATCTGCTCCATTTTTAAGTAAAATTTTTGCTGATTTATAATCTTTATTTGCAACAGCATAATGTAATGGTGTTATGCCGTCCTCCCCCAATCCTTTATTGATATTACAATTTTTTTTATCTTTATAATTAGTTATAAATTTAAGCAGATTTGGAGTTTTATTTTTAATAGTTATAAAAATTGAATTAAAAATTTCCCCCTCTTTAAATGTTCTTGAATCATTACTCTTTCTAATTAAAAGATCCGCAGCTTCAATATTATTATTTTTTATAGCAATATCAAGTAGGGTTTTACCTCTTTTTTTATTTATATCTATACTAATGGATGGAATTGAAAGTAAGAACTTTAACATACTATTATTTCCATTTTTAACTACATAATCAATTAAGATATTAATAATATCTTTATTTTTACCTTCAATAATATATTGTAAATTATTATAATCTTTTATATCTAGATCTATATTTTTTTGTTCAAGCAAAAATTTAACAACATTAATATGCCCGTTTTTTACCGCTAAAAGTAATGGAGTTCTTCCAAAATAATCTCTTGAATTTAATTCACAATTACCATATTTATTTATTAACATCTTTAATATATCTAGTCTATTATATTCTGCGGCGAAATGAAACAAATTTGGATTTTTATTAATTATTTTAATAAATATATCTTTTTTTTCAATTAAAAAATTAACAATATCTGTATGTCCATTTATAGTAGCCAATTCTAATACTGCTAAATTATATTTACTAGTTTTATTAATTAATATTTTTATTATATCTAACCGACCATATTCTGCAGCTAATTGGAATAAATTTTTATTATCTTTTACTAATTTATCTAATAAACTTATTAATTCATCATAATTATCTCTGTATACTTCAAATAGTTTTTCTAACACCTCAATATTATTATTAATAATAATTTCCTCAGCAATAGCACAATATTTTGATGGATCCGAATAATATTTTTTTTCCTCATCAGTTATATTTATATTTCTTCTATTATTAATACATTTTTTAATGGAATTATATATATTTTGATTTGGTTTAATAGAAAATACAACAGAATTATCATTTATAGATACATCAATATTTTTATCTAAGTTTTTCTGTTTTAATAAAAAATCAACAATTTCTGTATACCCTTTCGATATAGCTATTTGTAATGGAGTAAAGCCAAAATTATTTTCTATATTAATATTTTTATATTCATATTCATTAATTAATATTTTTACTATTTCAAATATATTATATCTTACAGCTAATTGGAATAATGTTTCACTATTTATTACTTCTTCGTTTAGTAATTTTAATAATTCGTTTTTATTATCTTTATATGCTAAAAATAATTTTCTAGCAGCTTTAATATTATAATTATTTATTATTTCTTCAACAATAATTTTATAATTCTTTGGATTTGAATAGAAACTTTTTTCATTTTCTTTTAAATTCACTGTTATTTTTAAATCTTTATCTGTTTCTAAATCATCTTTTAAATTATCATTTTCATCATTATTTGTATTATTAATATAATTTTTTACAAGTTCTTTTATTTCATATCCTGTATTTCCTTTATTCCATACTTTATAGTTGGGTTTAAAAGAAAATTCTAAACAATTACTACTTTCAATTATATTAATATTATTTATATTGTCTTGTTCTAATAAAAAATTTACAACATTATTATGCCCGTTTAACATTGCTAATTGTAATGGGGTAAAACCACGATCATCTTTTGTATTTATATTTTTATATACATTAATTAGTGATTTTAATGAATCCAATTGCCCATATTCCGCAACCAAATGAATCAATTTTTTACCATCTTTTATTGGTTTATCTAAAATTTTTAATAATAAATTATTATTGTTTTCAAGTAAAACAGTTAATTTTTTTATTAATACATCAACACAATTTTCTTTTACGGCTATTTCAGCAATTTTACAATATCTATTTGGATCTAAAAAATATTTAGATTCTATTTTATAAAGTAAATCAAAATTATAATTATTTTTTAATAAAATTAGAGATATAGTAATTAAAATATCACTTTCATAAAAATCTTTAATAATATAATCACCTTCTTTTATAGAATAAAAAAATGCTGTGCAATTATTATAATTTTTTATATTTACATCTGCGTTTTTTTGGAGAACAAGAAATTTAGTAATTTTTTCACTTTCATTGATAGCAGAAATATGTAATGGTGTATTGCCGGAACAATTTTGAATATTAATATTTATTCGATTACCATATTTATCAAACAAAATTTTTATTATATCTAAAAAACAATCATCTTCGGCCAGATAGTGAAGTAAAAAATTCCCATTCTCTTCTAATGGTTTGTTTAATATATATTTAATTTTTTTATTATTAATAATTATATTAGTTAATTCGTCAATATTTTTTTCTTTAATATTATTAAGAATAGAATTTATAAAATTATTTTTTTCCATAATAGTTCTTTATTTAAAATAGTAAAATTACTTTAACGATTTTTTAATAAAAGTCAACAAATAAAATTTTTAAAATATAAAAAAATACAAAAAATATGCAATGTTTTTAGCATTGCATATTTTTTAATTTATAATAAATATTTATTCCTGTTTCTTTAAGATTATTCCTATATAAATCTGCTGTAATATTGTGATAATATTATTAAATATCCAATATATTAACAAGCCACTTGGAAAACCAGAAAAAATAAACAAAAATATTATAGGCATAAATTTCATCATTTTATTAGCTGATTGCATTTGCTCTCCCATAGCACTTTTAGAATCAAATTCTTGTTTTCCTTGCATATTTTCAGTAATTTTTTGTTGTATATACATAGTTAAACACATTAAGCAAGGTAAAAACCCTACAGTAATTTTTGCATTGTATGGTAAAAGCCCAAACAAATTAAATATAGATGTAGGATCCCCAACAGATAAATCTTTTATATAGCCAAAGAATGGAGCTTGCCTCATAGCTAAACTTATTGATATAACTTTATATAATGAAAAAAATACCGGAATCTGTATAAAAATTGGAGCAATACTAGCAAGTGGATTTAAATCATATTTTTTATATAATTTAACTAATTCTTGTTGTAAAGTTATTTTATCATTTTTATAAACTTCTTGTAATCTTTTCATCTCTGGCTGAATTTTTTTCATTTTTGCCATAGATACAAAGGACTTTTTTACATTAGAATATAACAGCATTTTTATAATTAATGTTAAAAATATTATAGCTATACCAAAATTATTAGCAATTTTATAAAAGAAATTTAAAATTAGAAATAGTGGTTTCGATAGAAAATAAAAAAACCCAAAATCAATACTTCTTTCAAATAATTTTATATTATTATTAACTTGATATTCCCTTAAAATATTAAAATCTTTTGCTCCAGCAAATATTTTACCTTTTGTGCCAGAAAAAGAATTTCCTGAAATTATAAGATTATTTTTTGTAGCATATTGTACTTTTAGTATATTGTTTATTTTTAATATATTTATTTTTCCATTGGAAAAATCTTCATTTACTATAGCAGTAAGCCAATATTTACTAGTAATCCCGGCCCAATTAAATTTTTCAAATTCTATATTATTTTTCTTCAATTTTTTTTCTTTTATTTCTTCCATTTTATTATTAAATACTCCTATTGGCCCTGAAAAACTAGAAAGTTCATTTTTATCTTGCATTTTTTGTCTTTTTTGTATTTGCCATATAGGTTTTAAATAAATTCTATTTGATGTATTATTTTCAACTATCTGCTCAACATTTATCATATATTTATCATCTAAAGATAATATAATTTTAAATATAATACCTTCATTATTGTTATAGGAAAATACAATTTTATCATTTGCATCTTCCAATTTTGTTTTATTAGCTACCCAAATAGAATTTTTATTAGGTAATTTTAAACTTTCGTCATTTGAAAACCAATTTACACTAATATAATTAAAGTTTTCTTTATTTTCATATTCTAAAAGTTTTACCTTTGATTCATCATCAACACTAACATTATATTTTTTTAAAATTAAATTATCTAATAATAGACCTTTTGTATTTACTGTTAATTTTATATACTCATTTTCTAAAATAATATCTTGTGGCTCTATAATTTTATTATCTATAACAATCTTTTCTTCTTCATTATCGTTTAAATTTTCTTCTCCTTCTTCTTTCGCGATTATTGCCTTTTCTCTTTGATTTTCTTCTATTTTTCTTCTTAAAGGTCTAGTAAAAAAAGTATCAACTAAAACGAATAATATTATAAATAAAATCAGTTTTTTTAAAAAAATTCCCTTTTTATCATTTTTTTGTGGACTTATATTTTTCATAAATTAAAATTTAATTATATATTAATTTTATTTTAAATTAAAAAATAAAAAAATCTACAATTATGAAAAAATATTTTTTGAGTTTACTTATAATTTCACTAACTATAAATATTAGCTATGCTAAAAATAGCATAAACAACGAAACTAATAAAGTCAATAATAAATACGAAATTTTAGACAGTCAAATTAACAATTTTATAACTAGCAAAAATGCAATTCTTATGGATTATAATACCGGTGATATATTATATCAAAAAAATATGGATGAAATAATTGCCCCATCATCTATGACTAAAATAATGACTGCCTACGTTATATTTGATATGTTAGAAAATAAAGAAATAAATATAAATGATAAATTTAGGGTAAGCGTTAGGGCTTGGAGGCAAACCGGTACAAGAATGTTCTTAGAGCCAGAATGGAAAATTAACGTAGATGAATTACTCAAAGGTCTATTGATAATTTCCGGTAACGATGCTGCAATAACTTTAGCTGAAGGAAGTTGTGGCAATATTGAAAATTTTGTGATTAAAATGAACGAAACTGCGAAAATATTAGGAATGAATAATACAAATTTTATAAACCCTAATGGTTTATATGAAAAAACTCACTACACAACAGTACATGATTTTGCTATATTAACAAGAGCTTTAATAAAGAAACATTATAAATATTATAAAAAATATTTTTCACAAAAAGAATTTACTTTTAATAATATAACTCAAAAAAATAAAAATTTATTACTAACGGAATATCAAGGAGTTGATGGAGTAAAAACAGGTTTTACAGATCAAGGTAAATATTCAATAACCGCATCTGTTGAAAGAAATGGAAAAAGATTTATAGCTGTAATAGGTAACGCAGAAGGCGAAAGAATTAGATTGACGCAATGTAAAAGACTTTTTGATTATGCCTTTAGACAGTATAAATATATAGATTTATTTAAAAAAAATGATACTGTAGGTGATGTCGGTATATTTTTCGGTATAAATAATAAAGTATCTGTATACACTAAAAATGATATTATATATTCTACAAGAAAATCTAGAATTAATGATTTGAAAATAAATCTAGTGTACGATAAATACATATTTGCTCCTATAAAGAAGGATGACAAAATAGCTAAATTAAGAATAATTGATGGGAATATTGTAACCGATTATGATTTGTATTCTTCTGAAGATATTAATATTATTACAAAATTTAAAAAATTTAGAATAATGTTTAGAATTTATGCATCTAGAATATTTAGATTTTGGTAAAAAAAATTTTTAAAAATTATCTTGACATTAATCAAAAATTATGATATTATATTTATAAGGTATTAATACTTAACAGTAATTTTTATCTTAATAAAGGAAAAATTATTACAATTAAAAGGGTTTTTGATTTTAAAATTAAATTATCCCTTTTAATTGGCCTTAAGCGAAATATTCTTATACTCCATTAAAATTAATAGAAATAATTAATAAAATAATATATATTAATTATTTCTATTAATTTTTATTTATTCTTAATTAAAT
>CATOJU010000056.1 GCA_951800555.1 uncultured Rickettsiales bacterium
AAAATGGTGTTGAATGGGAAATTATAAATAAAAAAATATAAAGTAAATCGTTATTTTCTAATACTTAATTAATTTTATATTTGTAAATTTATTATTAAAGGAGACTATTATTTATTAGAAATAATAGTCCAAAAATTAATACTTATAAAGCATTATAAGTATAAATTTTAAAAATCAAAAATTCATATTTCTATTACCCTATTTCAAATAATTTTTATCTTTTTGTTTTTCTGCTTTATTCCACACATATTTTGGATTAAGGTTAGCATATTCGCAAACAGTTAGGAAATCTTTATTTTTAATATTAAACCATAAAGTTGCTTTAACTCTATAGGTATTTGCTATTTTCTTTTTAGAATTATTTTTTAGATCTATAAAAGCTTGTAAAATAACAGATCTCCAAAGTGCTTGAATCTTGTCAAGATCATCAATTGAATTTGAAATGAGTGTTTTGCTCATATTAATCCTCTGATTTAATTAGTAATATTTATGAATAATTTGATTAAACATATAGCATATATATGAATAATTCAAAACTATAAAAATATATATATGAAAAATTATATTGCATTATCAAGATTAATATGGAAGTACAAAATTTTTTTTAAGTCTTCTATATAGAAAATATTAAAAGTTTATTATAAAAGTATTTATAAAATAAAAATCCTTAGAATATTGAATATTCTAAGGATTTTATCATCTTAATTTTAATTTATTATTTGTTTTTTAGTATTTATTTAGACTGATTATTATCTCTTGTAGTTTTATTTTCAGTTTTAGTATCATTATTATTATCATTACTCTCTTCTTCAGTTGGGATATCCTCTTCTTCTACAAAATTATTTTTATTCTTTCTTCTTTCTTTCTCTGCTTCTCTTGCGTTTATTCTATTTTTAATGATTGAAGTTTTATATTTTAATTTATTATTATTACTTTTTCTTTCAGCTAATTCTTCTTCAAGCTCTTTCATTTCATCTTCTAATTTTTGTTTTTTCTTTTCATAATATGATTTTTTAAATATATGATTTCCTTTACTAAATTCTTCTAGTTTTTCTTCTGTTTCATTTAATTGTCTTCTTTCTTCTTCAATATTTTCTTTTAATTTTTCAACTCTCTTTTCAGATTTAATATTCTTAAATGCAATATTAATATTTTCACCTGTAGTTGTAAACACATTTTTAACTTCATCAACAGCTCTTTTAGTATGAACCTTTACAATTCTAGAGGCAGCTGCCCTAAGCGCCGCATCGCCCTCTCTGAAGGCATCTCTTGCTTTACTAAGTACAGCACCGACATTACCAAGTCCAGCGCCGACATTACTAACTGCTGCACCCATATAACCAGCTCCTCTTCCAAGAGCTTTGACAAATTTTGTGCCAGCTTTATCATTTGCATTTTTCTTAAGATCACCTGATTTAATATCATTAAAGCTTATAGCCTTTCCAATATTAGCAGTTTTATTTATAAAGCTATCCAATGCAGCTCCTGGCGCTTTTACTAAATAATCGCTTCTGAATGTTTCAAGTGATTTACCAGCTCCCATAGCACCGCCTTCTCTTATTTCCTTGCCGTTTTCATCAGTTTCACCAGTTTTTTTTCCTAAAATAACTTCTTCAGTACTATTTCCTTCACTACCAGCTACGCTATGACCGCCAGACAATCCCATTACACTTGCACCACTTCCATTTGACATAAAATTAAATATTTGTTTAACAATATTATCAAATGTTTCTAACATACTATCGGATAATGTGAATAACATAACAATCATAAGCATATCTAATAAAAACGACATTAATCCATCAGCAAATAATCCTTTTATGTCATTTGGAGAAAGACCACCTATCAAATTATTTGTTAGACATACAAAAGAAGAAGCAGAACCAGCAAAACATTTTATACTTGCTCCTCTTCCCCTCCAATCATGCTTTATAAACATAACGTTTTTCAATAAAATAATATCTAAAATATTGATATAAAATATCATTATACATAAATTGAATGTTGGTTTTATCACTGTATCAATAATAAGTTCAAACCAAGTATTTACCATTTTTTTGGTTCTTTCATAAAACATTAATGGTAATACGATTGGTGAAACAAATATAAGAATTGATAATGTAAAGAATGATGATAAAAATATATATAAAACTTTTATTACCACATTAAACATTATAAATACAAAACTCATCACAAAACCAAATAATACTGAACCAACAGTAGTAATAACTCTTTGAATTAAGCTAGTTGTTTTTTTAGTACCATCTTTTAAATTCTGCGTTTTTTCTTTAATGCCCTCAAATAAATAATTTGGCACTATCATCATTGCACTAAAAATAATTAAATTTGGCACCATTCTATCAGTACTAAAACCTAAATATCTAATAAATTTACAATCTAAAGTATCAAATAAAGCAAGGTAACTTTTATCTTTTTTATATTCAGTAGTATCAAAATAACAGCCATCGTAATATTTACTCCATACATTTCTTGTATCATATGTTGTTACTTGACTACTGTTGTAATGTATGCCGTCACCATTATATAACTCCTCTTTAATACTATCTTTTTCTTCATTTTTAAAAGAACCAGCTATGCTAATAGTTTGATTATTTTCATCTATTTTATAAATAACAAGTCTACTTGAATTATTATCATTATATTCATCAATGAAAGATATAAGTTTAGCCATTTCTTGATTTGTTGAAATAATTAATTTTCCTTTTGATTGGTATCTTTTATTTTCTTTCGGCGCTATGTAAATTTGATTTTTAGTAACTCTTGTATAACCAGTATCACAATAGCCAGTTAATTCATTAATAGTTTTATAATTAATATTATCAAATATATCATATCTATAACAAATAGCGTGAAAATCTTCATCTTCTTCGTCACTTATTTTATCATATCTTTCAATATCCAATTGTTTTGGTTCGCCTCCTTTTAGACTCAACATTTGATTATTTGGATTATTTATTGCTTTAATAAGCAGATTATTCACAAAGTTAAATGTACCAGTTGAAAAATTTACTAAACGTGTATATACTCCTTGTTGCCAACCATTATAGAATATTAACCAAGTTACAAGAGAAAATTTAAAAACATTAAATACTAATTTGCCAACATTTTCAGGTCTTGTAAAATCTCCGATTTTTCCCAATAAAAACATTTTATAAAAATAAATAACAAGGAACAATGTTAAAGCAACTCTAATAATATTTATAAAATTTCTTTGAAGTTTTAAAAATGGATTGTAATTAGTTGGCAATAATTGCCCTTTTACAATATAAACATCTTTCTCGTCAATATCATCATATCTTTTATCGTATTTTTTCTCAAAAAACTCAGTATCTTTATTTTTTAAAGCAGTTTCAATATCTTCAGCTGTGTCAGAATCACAAAAACCATCATTATTTATAGCATGTCCATCTAAACATAAACTATTACCAGCTACCCCATTTATTAGATTTTTAAGACTTTCATGTATACATTCAACTATTGGTGCAGACAATTGTCTTGGTAAACCAAGAGTAGTGCCCTGTAAAAGATTTCTTGAATTATTTGTATAACCAGTACAAGAAGAATCCATAAATAGCGTTGAACTATCTTCTCTTTCTTCCATTAACCTCTCATCTTCTACTTCAACACAGTGAGCTCTATATTGACAAAAGTTTTTTATTTGTCCGTAAGCTGATGATTTTAAATTATTAACTAGATATTGACTGATATTATATTTAGTTACAGCTATATTTGGAATCCCTTTATCAGTTATAGCTGTGAAACCTTTTTCAAATATATTATTAAATTTTTCATTACAATCTGTCATATCAGTTGGATCACAATTTATTTCAGATAATAGTCTTAATTCGCTTACAGTTAAATCTTTAATTTCTTTTTTACTACTAATAATATCACTTATTTTTTCATAATTATAAATTGTTTTAAAATCATTTTTATTATAGCTGCATTCGCTACTATTACAACCCATATCTTTAGAAACTTCATTAAAAATATAAGAAGCAAATTTCGAACTTTTTTCACTTAAACTTTTATATTCCTCTCTCATATCGGCACTAAATAAACCTTTTCTACAATCATCAGCATTCAAATGAGTAGAACCTCTTTCTATTGTATTTTCTAAATCTAAATCTGGATCTATTGTATTAGCATCACAATAGGTAGCTTTATAATTTAAACCAGCATTCAATTTAAAATCAAAAGGACACATACCATAGCTAAATACACAAACATGATTAGTTCCAATTTTTTTTGTAGCTTCAAACTTAACGCCATCTAATTCACAAGTATATTTAAAGAAATCGCCATCATTTTGTACATTAGAAAATAAATCAGCAATATTGCTTGTCATTTTTGTATTTTCATCCGCATATTCTTCAACTACATTTGAAAAACAAAAAGTATTATGATTATTACTTTTATTTTCTAGACATATAAGATGTCTACTTC
Source organism: uncultured Rickettsiales bacterium (assembly GCA_951800555.1). Taxonomy (GTDB): domain Bacteria; phylum Pseudomonadota; class Alphaproteobacteria; order Rickettsiales; family UBA1997; genus CATOJU01. The sequence continues at coordinate 4,468 of CATOJU010000056.1, forward strand.
TATATTGGCAACATTTTCTTGCTTCTATAAATGCTTCTTGGCACTGTTTACTATATTTATTTCTCAATTCTCTTGAAGCGCTGCCTTCTGGTAATAAATAATATTCACCATTTTCATAAGATATCATATTTTTTTTATCTTCATCATAAATTTGATCTTTATATAATATACAAGAACTTTTGCCATCATAATAAAATCTACTACAAGCGAAATTGGCTTTATCATTACCCCTCATATAATATTTTTGATAAATAGACTTAAAACCTTTTTGTTGAGGAGTTCTTGGATCTATACAAAAATGATGATCATAACCACCATCTTTGAATAAATAAGCTCTATTATCAAATTCTTTACCTGAATTAAGTACATTTTTTTCTATTGGTCCAGAGTCATATTCTTTACCACCATATACATATTCCCTAAATATCCTGTTTTTTATATCTTTGTTTAATTTAGATATTTGCTGATTTGAACCTGTTTTGCAAAATCCTTCTCCATCGGTACAAATATTATCGTTAGAAATTTTTCCGCATTCTCCTCCTTCTTTAGCAGATATACCATTAATACAATCATATATTTTTTTATAATATGAATTAGAATTAACCCCTTTTGTGTAATATTTTCCATCTGTTGTTTTTGAATAGGTGAACCAATCATATCCGCAAAATGTATAATTTTTTATTGCACTTTTTGCTTTTTCATGATGACTATTTGCCATTCCAAGAACAACTCCCCTAGAAGTAGTGGTAAAGGCTGCATAAGCTCCAATTGTAGTTCCTAAACAAACTGCATAAGCTACGGCACTTACAGGATCTGTCGGTATACCAAATAAAGCAGTCATAAGAAAACTAAAAGTAAATTCTACACCCAATATAGCCATAAAATTAACTGGATCATAAATAAATCTATTATCTGCAAAAAAACGCAAAGCACCTCTACTAATAACTCCAGCTAATCTGAAAATCATATTTTTTGTTAAATTTATTGATGCTTTTTCTGCTGCTCTCGCTGCTTTTTCTGATTTTTTTATTGCTTTTTCTGCCGCTTCTCTTGCTTCTTTTGCTGTCTTTTTTACTTTTTCTACCGCTTCTCCCGTTGCTTCTCCTATTGCTTGTGCTGCATCTATTGCTTCGTCTGATTTTTTTGCTGCCATTTCTGCTGCCTCTTTTGCTGCTTTTTCTTTTGCTGCTTTTCCTGATTTTAAATCAGCAATTGTACAAACTACATCGGCAATTGCTTTTTGTATATCATAAGCTATTAATATAGGTTGTGTTAAATCTTTTACACATTGCTCAGAAGCTGCGGTATAAGAATAAGAACATTTTGTATTTGAAGGTTCTATTAAACCTCCTACATTTTTAAAATTTTCGTCAATTATATTATGTGTTTCAATTTTATCTTCTTTATTTTTTACTTTATATTCAAAATCGCAAAGCCCAGTTTCATCATTAACTTTTATATCTAAAGGATATATAGGAAAAATTGGGTGTTCTAATCCACCTCGTGAAGCTGGGCCACTTCTATGGATTAAATCTGTTTCTTCTTCATAAATATTCTGATATCTACAATATAAATTTGAAGAATAAGTTTGATCTAAGGCCATAACACTATTTGCATCTTTGTCTGACACACCAATAACACTTACAATCATACCAGCACCAGTAAGTATAGAACTTATATCGCCAGTAAAAGCCTTTGCAATATCATTTTTATTAAGATTTAAACCTTGTCCTATATATACAAAAGATTTTATCATAGATCCAATACCAGGAACCCAATCAAGACCATTCAAAAATGACGTTGCTCCATCTGAAAAATTACCTTTTAAACCTGAATCTTCTTTATTTGTTCTGACAATAATACTAGAGCCATCAGTAATATAATTATAATTATTTATATCAGCATATACTTTATTAAATATTATAAATTTAATATATTTACTATTGTCATTTCTATTAATTTTAATATCAAAATTATAGAAAAAACTTAAAAAACTAATTATA
>CATOJU010000057.1 GCA_951800555.1 uncultured Rickettsiales bacterium
CATTTAATTCCTTCTATACACATAATATTCTATCTGTTTTGTTAATAAAATAATTTACTAATAAAATAATTTGTTAATGATAATGTTGTATATTAATATAAGAAATTTAAAAGTAAACTGTTTAAGTTGCAATGCCAATACAATCTAGAAATTTTTACTTGCATTTTAAATTTTTTAAAATATATTATTACTAATACAAGGCACCCTTAGCTCAGCTGGATAGAGCAACAGCCTTCTAAGCTGTGGGTCGTGAGTTCGAATCTCGCAGGGTGCACCATTTACATAGAAAGTATTTAAAAATTATTATTTAGCAAAGCTTTATTAGTATTATCTTTAACATTATTTTTAATATATTAATAATATCAATCTATAAATTCGATTATTTATATGGTAAATTTTTATGGTTCATAATATTATTTCTCTCTTACATAAAAGCTACGTAGATATTAATAATATTTTAAACAATTAAATATTTTCCATTAAATTACAAACCCTATATCACCTAAAACTTTTAGTATTTTTAACTATAAAAACATTAATATATATATTCTTCCATTAAAAATATTAAAAGTTTTAGTCTCTTTTTAGTATTTGTTTTTATGTAGGAAATTTTCAACTAAAAGTAGAATTTTAAAGCAATCTCTCCATTATTATAGGAGTTTCTATTATTTTCAAAATATAATTTTTTGAAATTAACATTTATTGTAAAATTATTTTTAATAAAAATATTCTCATTTAAAGCAAAAATATATTTTAAATTTCTATTATTTTGCATAAAATATTCATATTCAATAATAGTTTTTAGATTTTTACACTTTAGAATAATACCAGTTTCAAATTTTAAGTAAGGTTTAACAAAAAATCCTCCATTTATAATAAAATATTGATTTAAAAAATTCCTATAAGTAATAGTCTTTCCCCCACCAATTTCCCCTATAAAATTTCCTTTATTACTATATTTTTCATAACTATCTTGATAACCAATTTTAAAATTAAAGGACCAAGTTGGCAAAATAATACTTGTTGGCATTAAAGATTTAATTTTAATTAATTCAAAATTTTTTAATATTATTTTATCTTTTATAAATAATTCTATATTTATTAATTGTAAAGTAAAATCATTAAAATATTGAGAATTATCATCATTTATTGTTTTATAAACTGGATAAAAATTAAAACCTATTCCATTATTATTTTTATATTTTTCATAGGAAAATTTAAAAGAAGAAGAGAATGAACTTAATAATTGATTTTTTGTAATTTGATTAAGATTTATTGAATTCATTCCATCAAAATTATTATAAATATTATCTTGTATTTTTTTATATTGTTTTATCTCAATTTTTTTATCTAAAACATATGAACCACTAACCATATCAGCCATAAAAAGTAAATCATTTTTTCTTTTATTATTTAAAATTTTATCATCATTTTTTATTACAAAATTTTTTATATTTATAAGTTCTTTTCTACTAAAATTATCTTTAAACATTTGAATTTTATAATCATCACTAGGATAAAGTTCTATATTTTTAATTAGATTTTTTTGGTATAACTTTTTAACAATATCAATTGGTGTTATATACATATTATTTAAAACTTCTTCAAAATTTTCATCCATAACTTTTAAAACCATTAGAGCCCCAGTCCCACAATTATGCGTTATAAAATTATACGGAACACTTATATCTTTTAATTCCCAAATATGATATATTAAATACTCAATTTGTTTATTAGTTAAATTTAATTCATAATCATAAATATTCCTTTTTCCTTTATCATTGTATTCTATTAATTTATTTCTATAGGGAGTTGTAGCATAAAGACCACTGGATCCCGAAAATATAGATTTAATATAAAACAAAAAATGACCTTCTTTTTTTAAATTTAAGACAGCAAAATAGTTTAAAGAATTTTCAACGATTCTGTTATAATCTTTATTAAAACCAATAATTTTTAAAAATAAATGCCCCATCATACTATATGGTGATTTGATATTTTCAGATGCATAAGATAAATATATTTTATCAGCAGAAACTGTTTTTAAATACTTTTGAAAATCATCACATTTAATAGTATTAATTAAACTTTTATCAACATCTAATTCATCAACCAAAAATTTTATTCTGGCAGGAAATTTACAAACAATATATTTTTTTTCTTCATAATTTGATGTATAGATTTTTTTTGTAATTTCCAATAGTTCTGCTTTTGGTGTTTTTTCTTTTGAAACCCAAAAATTTTCATCTATTATTGTAGTTTTATTTTTTTCATAATGTAAAAGTGCTTTCCATCTATAATAATTATAAATTTTATTTTTATTTATAAATTCTATTTTTTTATTATAAAAATTACTAGCATAAACTATATTATTACTTTTTAAAAGTAACAATATAGTTATAAAAATTATTAAAAAATATCTATTTATTTGCTGATCTACAAACTCCATTTTCTATAACATTAACTACTACGTTTTCATCATAAGTCCACATAGAACCGCTCACAAAATCTGTAGTTGTACTAAAAGGAGCAGCGTATGTGAAAAGAGTATTAGCTAAAAACCAATAGTTAGGTTTTTGTTTAATTGTTGTAGTAGTTTCTCTAAAACATTTATCTTTAACAATTACTTGTGCTTTACCTGAACCACCCTTTAAATTTACAAGTCCTGGCATTTGAACTGTTTGAGTCATTTGTTTATTGACAACCTGAGCTCTAATTTGTTTTTCATAATCTGGATCAGATGGTTGTAAACTAACAGTTCTTGAGTTACCACTTATATAAGTAGCACAGTTTGTCAATAATAAACATATTATTAATAAAGCTATTTTTTTCATTTTATTTTCCTATTTTTGTTATTAAATTAATTAATTCTAATGTTAAAATTTATTTAATCCTGCAAACTCCGTTTTCTTCAGTTCTAACAGTAACATTTTCATCATAAGTCCACATAGCTCCAGTTAGATAATCTGTACTTGTTCCAATAAAACCAACAAATATATTACCGATAATCCAAGGATTTACATTTTGGTCAATAACCGTTGTAGTTTCTCTAAAACATTTATCTTTAACAATTACTTGTGTAGCACCAGAGCCGCCAGTTAAAAATACAGTATTAGGTAATGTGGTAGATTGTACAAAATTATTATTGATTACTTTAACCTTAATTGGGTCTTTGTAGTCTGGTTCGGATGATTGTAAACTAACAGATCTTGTACTTCCTTTTATTATAGTAGCACAATTTGCTAATAATAAACACACCATTAATAAAATTATTTTTTTCATTTTTTTCATTTTTATTAGTAAATAATATAAAAAAATTTATTTTTATTAAAATAACTGCATTTATTATAGTATATTTATTTTAAAATGCAATAAAATTTTCAAAAAAATGAATTTTTACCTACATTTCTTGATAAGAATCTAAAACTTTTTTTATATATTTACCATTATTATTAATATATATAATTAAGAATCTTGAGAGATAAATGCATCTTTAATCCAACTCTGTTTTATTGGTATTTTATATTAATAATATATAACTTTATTTTAGGATAATTCCGCCCTGCTTTACGAGTAGGAATTAAAAGATAATTTTATACTTTAAGAGATTATAACTGCACAATTATAGTAATAAATAGATAAAAGAGTTCTAGACTATTATTAAGAGATGAGTAAAGTTAAAAAATAAGGGTCTTAATTTTATTTTATGATAAAATCTACTATAAAAACACGAATATGTAAATAATTCTAAATTTGATATTTTAGAACCTCAAAAAATCCGTTTATATTTATTTGTGCAAATTATTAAAATAAATATCGAAAATATATCTCTTGATTTTTTATAAAATATATAATTATAATATTCTCATAAAAGAAAATAATAAAAACAAATATGAGCTACTTTCAACAAATAGACAAAAATTGTATACAATTAGAAGAATTTACAGATAGTGTAAATAATTGTATAAATGAAATTAATTTAAATAAATGTCCCAAAAATAAAATTTCAAATTTTTTAAATAAAGAAAATATTGATATTTATAACAATAATATAAATTCTTTATTTTTTATATTTCGTCAAATACCTGCATATAATGATGAAATTACTAAAAATTGTAATCTTAAAGTATTAAAATGTTTAAATAAAGTTATTTCATTTTTTTTATATTTTATAAATGCATATAATCTAGAAAAATCAAATGAAAGTAATAAATTATGTGAATCTGTAATAAAAAACATTTTAGATAATTTTTCAGATAAAAAAGGATTTGAAGAAAATTTTATTTTTATTATAAAAAATGCAAGATTTTATTTTATTGAGCAAAATGATAATATAAAAGAAATTAAAAAAGTTTGTAAATTTTTTGATACAATAAATAAATTATTTCAACAAAACGAATCATTTTTTAAAGAAACAAATACTGAAAATTTTTTGACCTTTAGAAAAAAATTTTATAAAATAAAACAATTATTAGATAATAAAAAATCTAAAATAAAAGAAAAAAATAAAATCATAATTATTAAAAGAGATGAAAGCAGGATTGAAGAAAGATTAAGACAATTAAATTATCAACTAAATGAAAGAAATGCAAAATTTTTAGAAGATCAAAATTTCAAGAAAAGTAGAAGTGCAGATACAGTATATAAAGAACCTGTATATTCTATATTTAATAACGATATAGATAATGAAACAAAGGCGAAAATTAGTTTAGAAAATTTAGATTTTAATAATTTTACAGAACCTCCGGCTTTACCAATGTTTGAAGAAGAATTATTTCAAAAGGAACTTCAATGTATAGAAGAATTTAATAAAAAACTTATTAAAAAGTATAAAAGTTTAAATGATATAAAATAAATATACATCCTGCATAAAAAATTTTCTACAAAAAAATATTACAAAAAGTAAAAACTTTCAATATTTTGAATAACAAATATATCGAGATTTTGTAATAATATCTAGAATTTTGTGGAAAATTAATTTTTTATAGCTTTTTAATTTTAAATATTATTACCTATACAATTTTTTATATAGTATATTTATTGTAATTAATCATCAATAAACACATTAACATTCAAAATTTCCATTTAAACTTAAAAATTTATATTATATTTTAATTAATCTGTATTTTTTTCATAGAAAATCATAGGAGTTTCTCCCCAAGCGCTCCTAACAATTTTTGCCGCCAACATATTAAAATCTTTTTTATTTTGTATTATATGAATTAAGGAAAGTATTATAGTCCCCTTTTTTAGTGTTTTAAATTTTTCTTCCATCTCTAATCTTAATTTTTCGTCTTTGTTAGGACAACAAAATAGAATTATATCTGCCTCACTAATATTTACATTAAGTATATTGTTATGAATAAAATGAACTTTATCTTTTGCTCTAGAATCTGCGGAAATTAATCTTTCCTTTGCAATTTTTGAAATATCATACAAACTATCTAGCAATTCTATACCAATACATTTTTCAAAACTTCCTATTAAATAACTTCCAATAACCATATTTCCAATTCCAGAACCTAAATCATAAAATACTTTTGCTTTATTCATATAATCTTTTATAAAATCCATTTGAAATAATGCGTATAACAATTCTATCGGTGTTTCTCCATAAATTAAATCTTTTATATATGGATTATTAATTTTATTTTGTTTTTCAGCTAAACTTATTGCATAGCCATTTAAACCACTAAATATATAATCGTATTTGGTTTTTATTTCTTCAAAAGTTTTCATATAAATATTTTTTGAAAATTTATTTTATAATATATATCGTTTTTTATTATTCAATATATGTTTTAAAAATGATTCATAAAACATATATTTACTTTTAAAATTAATAATCATAACCTATTATTTTACTTCTAAGTAGTAGATTATATTTTATTTAATTGCATCTAAATATTTTTTTATTTAGGTTATAATTTTTAATAATTAATAATATTTATTAAATATTATTTAAATGATTTTCTATAAATGTAATAATTATAAAAAAAGCTTGAAATAAAAATTATTTTATGTTAATATATTATATATTAATATAAATATAAAAACATTTTGAGAAAAAAAAATTACTTTTTATTATTTTTGTCAATTTTTATGATTACTAACAATAGTTTAGCAGTTCATAAACCTATACCAATTGAAAAACCGAAACAAGAGGAAAATACCCCGATTAATAAAAATATTTATAAAAATAATAATATTTCAAATAAAATAAATAACAATAAATCAATAAATAACAATAAATCAATAAATAACAATAAATCAATAAATATTAATAAACCAGTAGCTATTAGTAAACCAAACCTTAATAATAAACAAATAAATAATATTCAAAATAAAAATACAAATAGCAATATTAAACAGCAAAACAATAATATAAAACCAGTATCAAATGACAATAAAATGATAACAAATAATAACCAAA
>CATOJU010000058.1 GCA_951800555.1 uncultured Rickettsiales bacterium
CATCCTTTTCTTCTATTAATTCTTTTATTTCTTTTTTATTTTTAAGTTTTGATTTAATTTCTTTAAAAATTGATCCAGCCATTCTCGGATCTTTGATAGAATTATATGCTTTTATTAAATCAATATATTTCCAATTATAATTACTTAATAGGTATTCAATTACACCAACATTATTATCATTAACAGCTTCGCAGGCTCCTTCTAGGGCTTTGGAAGTAATGTTTTTCTTTTTGTATTTATCTTCAAAAAGATGTATTGTTTTAATGCATCCACTAAAAAATATTTCTTTTTCGTAATCTTGTATATTACATTTATTAATAAGAAAATTAACTACTCTGATATCACCAACTTCACATAAAATTCTAATAAAAGCATCATTATTAATATTAATGTTATTTGTATTAATATACGATACAAATCCTCCTTCAGTATATTCTCCACTCATTTTTATTATGTTTTTTTCAAAACAGTATTTTAATATTGTATAGGCCATACTAATACCATTTTCATTTTTTCCTAGGTAAATGGATTCATTACCATTTGTATTTATATCTTTAATTATACTAAAAAATAGTTTATCATCTATATTATATGTTTCTTTAACTAGTTTATCTGTTAATTTTTTTTCATTAAAATAATAAACATTATTATTATCATATATTTTTTTTAATTCTTCCTCTTCCATCTCTCTTAATTCAATTTTTCCTCCATTAATTGAAAGTACTTTCGCAATATTTAGTGGATTGCTAACATATAATCTATTCAGATATTGTTTTAATCTTGCCATCTCCTTTACACCATTTTTAACTTCTTTTTCAGTTAATTGTATTTTTCCCCTTGATCCTTTTTCTTTTTTGATAAAATCATTAACTTCTTCATCTGAAGCAGTTGCATGGGCAATTTTTATCCTAATAAATTTATTCATTAATTTATCTAATTCTCTTTGTTCAATAGCGGTCATATCTGTTTTTTTCTTTAATTCTGTCATTCTTCTAAAAACATTTTTTTCCTCTTCTGTTAATACTGCACTTTCAATATCTTGTCCATAATTTTTTCCATCTATAATTATTTCCTCTGTCATTTCTCTGGCTTCTTCTTCACTATTAGCTATATAGGTGAAACAATCAGGTAATGTTTCTCTAAAAAAAGAACTATAAAATTTTAAAATTTTTTCAATTTCTTCTATACTTAAAGTCATGTTAATTCTCCTTGTTTATTTATAATTTTTATAAGTAAATATTATATAATATATATAATATTATTTATCATTGCTTTAAAGTTAGTTATTTTTGTTTTGAAAGTCAAGGGGATAATAACAATAGTCCATAAATCCTTTGGCAAACTTCGGATATAAGTTGTCAAATGAAAGTAAACTTTCATTCTCCAACATTTGGTCTTTGTTTTCTTTTATCCAAATATGATTTTCCTTTATTGTTTTTGGGATTATTATTTGTGTTACCAATAATATCACCATTATTACTATTGTCACTAATTTTATTTAAATTGATAATATTGTTATTATTAATATTATTTTTATAGTTATTTTTGTTCTTATCTTTAACTTTATTATACATAAATAAGAATATTCTATTATTTATGTTAATAAATAATAGAGTATAGTATTAATTTTAAAAGTAAACGTTATGTTAGCAAAGCCTTGATATGGACGTTACCCATTTTATACTTTTTCATTTATTGGTTTGTTATTAAGTGTAAAATAAAAAAAATAATAAAAGGAATTAAAACAAATGTTAATAAAGATATTAAAGATATAAATAATGGTATTATTGTAAAACCAACTTTATTATTATTTAAATTTTATTTATCTGGCAATTTAGCAAAAATCCAATCACTTAATCCAAACGGCAAAAATAACAAAAATTTAATAAAATAATACAAAATTTTGGGGAAAATTATAATTTTTTTATTTCTTTCTATTCCTTTTTTAATTTTTTCAACAGCCTCTTCAACCGACATTAAAAATGGCATATAGAATTTATTTTTATCTGTAAGTGGAGTTTTTATAAAACCTGGGCAAACAATATTTACATTTATATTAAAATTTTTCAAATGGTTATTTAAAGCTTCTCCATAATACCTAACAAATGCTTTACTTGCAGAATAAGCTGGAGCGGTAGGCAACCCTCTAAAGCTTGCCATAGAACTTATTAATACAATTCTACCCTTTTTATTTTTGATCATATTAGGTATAACCGGTGTAATTGTATTTAAAACCCCAAATATATTTGTACTAATTACTGTATATAAAATTTCATCATTAATATCATCAATTACACCAGCAGAAATACCCGCATTTGCAAAAACTATATCAAAATTAAAACTTTCTATAAAAGTTTTCATACTTTGTTTATTATTAACATCAATAATTTTTATAATAACTTTAGAACCTTTTTTTTCACATAAATCCTTTGTATCTTCTAAATTTTTTTTATTTCTACCAATCAAAAATAATTGTGTATCTTTATTTGCATATTCAATAGCAAGACCCTTTCCTAGTCCGCTACTAGCACCAGTAATTAATATATTTTGCATATAATTATTAAAATATATAACTCTAAATAATATATTTATATTTAGAGTTATTAAATTTATCTTTTATTATTATATTTTTTTTGATAATTTTTTAATTTACTATTATTATTAGTAAATCTTTTTTTAGCAGCAATTCTATTTTTTAAACCGATTTTATTATTAACCCTTAAAATAGCAATAATAATTAAAGTAGAAATACTTAAAATTGATGACAATATATATGCCTCTATTTTATAATCATATTTTACAAGATCAAAAACTGATTTTAAAAAAAACAAAATTATAATAAAACCAAAAATCTGCCCTAATCTATAATTTATTAAATATTTTTTTTGTAGTTCATGTCTATGTTTTTGTTCTACTTTCACTAATTCAACCAAATTTTCCCCAAGTCCTAAATCTTTATATTTTTCTATTAATTCTGCCGGTGGCAATAATGGATCTTTATTTATATTATTATAAGTCATTTTTATTTTCCAATTTGTTATTAATTATATTTCTTATTAAATTTCCTATTATTTTCCAATCATTGACATAAACATAATCTGGGTAATGTTTTATATCATAATTATATACATAAAAAAATGGTAAAATACTACAAAATCCATCTAAAAAATTTTTAAACATCTATAAATTTTTTTTTATCTAATTTATATTAGGAATATAAAATATAAATTTCAATATTTTAAAAACATAATAATAAATTTACAATTATATCAGATAGTCGATTTTTAAATATAAATATAAAAAATCTTTAAAAATAAAAGTTTACTAAAAAAATACATATTTAAATGAATATTATTTATATCTATAAAATTTTTTGTAGCAAGTCTATTAATATATTAATTAATTTTTTATAATAAATATATATTATAAATATCCCAAAATTCTCTAAAATTTGACAAGAAATCTAAAAAGCATTATATACCTGATATAATATCAGTGTTTATTTATTATTTTATTAATCATTTATGTAAAATATGACTTAATGTTTTATTACTGAAATTTTGGGGGATAAAATGGAAAAAGAAAATTTTGCAAAAGCAAGAAAAAGTAACCTTAATATTACAAGGGAAAATTTATTAAAATATTCAAAACTAGAAAATAATAATATACTAAAAGAATTAAAATCTGATTACAAAAAAGGTTTACAAACAGAATACGTAGAAGATTGGCAAGACGAATATGGTTATAATGAAATAAATGATTGTGAAGATTATAGTATTTTTGAAAATCTTTTTGAATCTTTTTTTAATCCTTTTAATATAGTATTAATTATACTAGGACTTGTTTCTTTTATTACGAAAGATATTATGGCAGCTACTACTATTTTACTTTTAGTTGTGATGAGTAGTATTATAAAATTCGTTCAAGAAAATAAATCAAATAAAGCTAGCGAAAAACTTAAAAATATGATAAAAACTACAGCTACAGTTTTAAGAGATGGTAGAAAAAAAGAAGTTGATATTAGTTTATTAGTTAATGGGGATATAATTTTTTTATCTGCTGGGGATATTATTCCAGCTGATTTAAGAATTTTGGAATCAAAAGATTTATTTATAAGTCAATCATCGTTAACTGGTGAGTCAGAACCAATAGAAAAATTTTCAAAGCTAAGTGATAAAGTTAATGAAAAATTTAGGAATAAAATAAAGGTTCAACCTTTAGATTTAGATAATTTATGTTTTATGGGAACAAATGTTGTGAGTGGAACAGCAACAGCAATTATAATAGCTATTGGAACAGAAACTTATTTTGCTTCTATGACGAAATTAATTACTAGAAAAAAAGTAAAAACAAACTTTGATAAAGGTATAAATGAAATAAGTTTATTTTTGATTGTTTTTACTATAGTAATGGTATTAATTGTATTTTTTACAAATGGATTTTTAAAACATGATTGGTTAAATTCATTTTTATTTGCAATTTCTGTTGCTGTTGGATTAACCCCGGAAATGCTTCCAGTTATTATCTCTACAAATCTTGCAAAAGGTGCTGTTTCAATGTCTAAAAAAAGAACGATAGTAAAAAATATTAATTCTATTCAAAATTTTGGAGCAATGGATATACTTTGTTCTGATAAAACTGGTACTTTAACAGAAAATGTAATTGTTTTGCAATATCATATGAATATTCATGGCGATGATGATATGAGAATTTTAAGACATGCCTATTTAAATAGTAATTTCCAAACAGGATTAAAAAATTTGTTAGATTTAGCTATTATTGATAAATCAGTTGAAAATAGTTTTTATAACCTAAATTTTGAGTATAAAAAAATTGATGAAATTCCATTTGATTTTACAAGAAGAAGAATGTCCGTAATTTTAGAAGATAAAAAGGGCAAAATTCAAATGATAACAAAAGGAGCTATTGAAGAAATGCTTCAAGTATGTTCTTTTGTAGAATATAACAATGAAGTTGTAGAATTAAATGATAAAATTAAAAAAGAAGTTCTAGATACAGTTTTAAAATTAAATAATCAAGGTATGAGAGTATTGGCAATAGCTCAAAAAAATAAAATAGATATGAATGAAGAAATAAATACAAATGTTGAAAAAGATATGGTTTTAATGGGGTATTTAAGTTTTTTAGATCCACCAAAACAATCATCGAAATCTGCTATTGAAGCTTTAAAAAATAATAATGTTAAAATTAAAGTATTAACAGGTGATAGTGATATAATTGCAAAACATGTTTGTAAAAAAGTCGGTATTAAAAATGATAAAGTTCTATTAGGTATAGATATAGATGATATGAATGATAACCAATTAAAAAAAGAAGTTGAAAAAGTTGATATTTTTGCTAAATTAACACCTCAACAGAAATTAAGAATTATAAAAACATTAAGGGCTGACGGGCATGTTGTGGGTTTTATGGGAGATGGAATAAATGATGCTCCCGCAATGAGAGAGGCGGATGTAGCTATTTCTGTAGATTCTGCTGTTGATATAGCTAAAGAATCAGCTGATATAATTTTACTAAAAAAGGATTTGAATGTTTTAGCGGATGGTGTTTTAGAAGGTAGAAAAATATTTTGTAACATTATAAAATATATAAAAATGACTATTAGTTCTAATTTTGGAAATATAATTTCAATTTTATTTGCAAGCATATTTTTACCATTTTTACCAATGTTACCGGTGCAAGTTTTAGTTTTAAATATTCTTTATGATATTTCACAAATGTCAATTCCTTGGGACAATGTAGATGAAGAGTATTTAATGACACAAAAAAAGTTTAATACAAAATCAATAAAAGATTTTATGTTGTATTTTGGATTTATAAGCTCCTTTTGCGATATTTTATTATTTATTATTATGTATAGAATATTAAAATGGGATATAGAATTATTTCATAGCGGTTGGTTTTTAGCAAGTATGTTAACACAAACTATTGTGATTAATTTTATACGAACAGCTAAAAAACCATTTATAGAAAGCAATGCTTCGGCGGGGGTTACTTCGGCTATTATATTGGCTAATGTGGTTACATTATTTTTGATTTATTCAAAAATTGGGAGTTATATAGGGCTTGTTGGATTGCCATTGAATTTTTATGGATATTTATTTTTGATAATTATTTTATATGTGATTTTTATAGAAATTAATAAATATTTTTACGTGAGAAATTTTAAAAATTGGTTATAATTGTTAAAACTTCCTATAATAAATTTTATAGGAAGTTTTATTAAGTAAATTATATACGATTAAGAGATGGTGATCCAAAATCATTTTCATTTATCTCTTTATTTGCAATTTTACTATTTAAATAAATTTTAATTTCTTCAATTATTTTTTTAACTTCTTTTATTTTTTTTATTTCTTCAATTTTTTTTGTATCAGATTCTTCAGATTTATGCAAATTA
>CATOJU010000059.1 GCA_951800555.1 uncultured Rickettsiales bacterium
GAAATTAAGAAAATAACAAAATATAATAATAAGAAAAGGATATAAGAATAAAAAGTAAATAATATTTAAGAACAAATAAAAAATTATTAAATATATATGGAAAATAAAAATAGTTTTATGCAGAAGGTCTAATTTATTATTCAGTAGTATATTAGTCTATCAACTAAAGATAAGAGTGAAGTTGGGGTAAAAAGAGGGGTAGGGTTAAATTAATAATCTTTAAGATTTCCACTTAATTTTACTAAAATCAACCCCCTGTTCCATCATTTCCCATAAAGGGCTCATTTCCCTTAATTTTGGCAATTCCTCTTTAACTCTTTTAATAAAATAATCAACTTCCTCTTCTGTTGTAAACCGTCCTAGCCCTATTCTTAAAGATGAATGTGCTAATTCTTGTTGTGTTCCGATGGCTTGAATTACATAGGATGGATCTAAAGTTGCAGAAGTACAGGCAGAACCAGATGAAACTGCAACATTATTTATAGCCATCATTAAAGATTCTCCTTCAACTCCTGCGAAACTAAAATTTAAACAACCTTTCCATCTATGTTCTAAACTTCCATTCAAATAAACTTTATCTAATTTTAAAAATTCTGCAATCATTTTATCCGCTAATTTATCAATTTTTTCTTTATCTTGTTGCATTTCTTGTTGTGCTAATTCTGCTGCTTTTCCAAATCCAACAATTAAAGGTACTGCTAAAGTCCCTGATCTCAATCCTCTTTCTTGTCCTCCTCCATTTATAATAGCTTCAATCCTAACTCTCGGCTTTCTCCTAACATATAAAGCGCCAATACCTTTAGGTCCATAAATTTTATGTCCTGAAATACTCATTAAATCAATATTCATTTCATCAACATTTAAAGGAATTTTTCCAAAAGCCTGTGCACAATCCGTATGAAAATAAACGCCTTTTTCTTTGCATATTTTACTAATTTCTTTCAATGGTTGTATAACACCAATTTCATTATTTACTCCCATTATAGAAACTAAAATTGTTTTTTCTGTAATTGCATTTGTTAATTCATTAATATCTATTAAGCCATTTTTATCAACATTCAAATATGTTACCTCAAAACCTTCTTTTAATTGCAAATATTTACAAGATTCTAAAACGCATTTATGTTCTGTTTTCACGGTAATTATATGATTTTTTTCTTCACTTTTATTAAATCTTGCAGTACCTTTTAGTGCCAAATTATTTGATTCTGTAGCTCCTGAAGTAAAAATAATATCTTTCGCATCTGCACCTATAACATTTGCAATTTTTGCTCTTGCATTTTCAACATATTTTTCTGCTTCCCAACCAAAACTATGACTTTTTGATGCAGCATTTCCAAATTCTTCTGTCATAGTTAACATCATCTCGTCTAATACTCTTTTATCTAATGGAGTTGTGGATTGATAATCAAAATAAACTCGTTTCATTTTTATATTTTATTTAATATTATATATTTATTTTAATAAAATATAATTTAATATTTTCTTTTCAAGATTAATTATATAATATTATATAGATGTCATTTAATAAAAGATATTATTAAAAATAAGCATTTCATTAACCCTATTACTTTAAAAAAAAATTAAGTAAGATTTAGGATACATAAAATACATATCTTTAAGTATATAGTAATTAAAAAAAGTATATATAATTGATAACATTAGAATAATAGTAAGTAATATTTAGTTTTTTATCGCAAAAAACTCTTTATTTTTTAAAAAAAAGTTTTAAATTTTAAGTATTAATTAACAAATAACAAAAGGAATAATGTCAGGACATTCAAAATGGGCAACAACAAAACATCAAAAAGGCATAGCAGATGCCAAAAGATCAAAAATGTTTACAAAAATACAAAGAATAATTGCAGTAGCAGTAAAAATGGGGGACCCCAATCCAGATTTTAACCCAACGTTGAGAAATGCAATAATTTTAGCAAAATCTGAAAATATGCCAAAGGACAAAATTGAAGCTGCTATTAAAAGAGCTTCAAGTTCAGCAGATGCAGAAAATTATGAAGAAATAAGATATGAAGGTTATGCTCCTGGATCAATAGCTTTGATAGTTGAAGCATTAACAGATAACAAAAATAGAACTGCTTCAAATGTAAGGTCATATTTTACAAAAGGAGGGGGAGCTTTAGGAGAAACCGGCAGTGTTTCCTATATGTTTGATAAAGTCGGTTTAATAGGTTACGAAGGAACTAAAGCTACAGAAGACAAAATTTTTGAATTAGCCATTGAAGCTGGTGCGGACAATGTTGAAAGTAGTGAAGATTGGCATGAAATAATCACAAATCCTAGTAATTTTACAGCAGTTAGGGACGCTTTAATAAAAGAATTAGGTGAGCCAGACGAGGCAAAAATTACCTGGAAACCTCAAAATACAATTTTAGTTGATGATATAGAAAAAGCAGAAAAAATATTAAAATTAGTCGAAAAACTAGAAGATGACGATGATGTTCAACAAGTTATAGGAAATTTTGAAATTCCAGATGAAATAAGGGAAAAATTGGAAAATTAATAATAAAAAAATATTATGACAAAATATAACTTAAAAAAAATTTTTGATGAAAAAAGTTTAAACTTTTTTAGACAAATAAGTGAAAAAGTTGAAAAAATTGATGATGAAATTTTGCAGTTGATCGATAATATGTATGGTATTTTATATAGTAATAATGCCATAGGTTTAGCCGCCTTAATGGTAGGAGTGCCAAAGAGAATTATAGTTGTAGATTTACAAGAAAACAATAGAAAAAAACCAATAACATTAATAAACCCAGAACTAATAGAACATTCTAATGAAATTATTGAAGGCGAAGAGGCCAGTATATCTTTAGATAATGTAAAAAGTTTAGTGCCAAGATTTAAAAGTATAAAAATTAAATATTTAGATAAAAATTTTAATGAGAAAATTATTGAAGCTGAAGGGCTTTTAGCTATATGTTTACAACATGAATTAGATTATTTAGATGGGAAATTATTTATAGATTATTTAAAAGATGAAGAAAAAAATTCTATTATTAACAAATTAAAAAGTAGTGTGAGAGTTACAAATATAATAGAAGATATAAAAATTTTAAGAACAAAATGTGAAGATGTTCTAAAAATTGATAACGATATAATTTCTACATTAGATAAAATGTTGGAAACAATGTATAATAATAGAGGAATAGGTTTAGCTGGAAATCAAATTGGATTAAATAAAAAATTAGTAGTTATAGATTTACAAGAAAATAATAAAAAAAATCCTTTATTTTTAATAAATCCAAAAATTCTGTGGAAATCTAACGAAAAAATTAAAGGAGAAGAAGGTTGTTTATCTGTTCCTGGAAATAATATAAAAGCCGAAGTTGAAAGATCAAAAGAAGTTAAAGTAGAATATCTTGATAAATCTGGTAAAAAACAAACAATTGAAGCCGACGGACTTTTAGCAATATGTTTACAACACGAAATCGATCACTTAAATGGAATAGTTTATATAGATTATTTATCAAAATTAAAAAGAGATAATATTATTAACAAAGTAAAAAAAGAATTAAAAAATAGATAATTCTGTAATAGCTATAAAAGTTTATTTTAATAATTTATAGCTATTTATATTTTTATAAATTAAATTTAATGACTGAAGAATATATTGTAAAAAAATCAAAAAATAGAAAAAAATCTATATCAATTGGAATTATTGATAATAAAATTGTTATTTTGGCCCCAAAAAATATTACTAATGAAGAAATTGAAAATTGTTATAAAAAATATGCAGTTTTTTTAAAGAGCAAAATTGAAAATGGAAAAAATACTGAATATATTTATTATTTGGGTAAAAAATTTTATATTAAACAATTTGAAAATTACCTTTTAAAAATCCCAATTTTTAAAATTGAAGATAACAATTTCGTAATATATAAACCTAAAAATAAAAATCTTGATTTAGATAAATTAATAAAAAATTGGCAAAAATTGGAGATAGAAAAAATAATAAAAGAGAGAATAAAATTTTTTATAGAAAATTATAAATTTAATTTTTCATTCGAAAAAAATAAAATAAATTTTAAAAATCAAAAAACAAGATGGGGAAGTTGTAGTTATTTTAATAATTTAAATTTCAATATAAAAGCTGTTGAAAAACCAATAGAAGTAATAGATTATTTAGTAGTTCATGAATTAAGTCATACTATATATAAAAATCATTCAAAAGACTTTTGGAATTATGTTGAAAAAATTTTACCAAATTATAAAGAATTGAGAAAAATGTTAAAAAAACTTTAAACAAATAGATATCATAAATAAATGATATCTATTTTTATACTTTAATCAAAGTTTAGACTATTTGATTTATCTTTTTTATTCAATTCTAATTTATCAACCAATTCATTAAATTCTTCTTCTTCAATATAAGTATATTTTTTATCTTTTTCTAGGGATTCACTTATGAATTCTAGATTAATTGATTTTAATTGAAATTCTGAATATTTATTATTATAAACTTCAACCAATTTATTAATATATTCTACAACTTTTTTATTGTCTTCATTATTTTCTATTTTAATTAATTTTTTATTTTCTAATTCAACTTTATTATTGCTGAATTCTACAAAATCTTTTTTTATTTTTTTATGCTTCTTTATTTTTAAATCTGTTTTTTCTATTTCTTTATTGAATCTATTTACTATTTCTTTTATGTATATATTGTTTTCATCTCTAAAATTTGTTTCTACTATATTCTTTAGGTTTTCTTTAATAAGTTTTTTATTATTTCCTACATACTCTTTTAGTTCTTTCATATAATTATCTATATGTTCTATATTTCCTAATTTTATAGATATTAAAAAAAATTGCATTTTTTCGTT
This sequence comes from uncultured Rickettsiales bacterium, assembly GCA_951800555.1. GTDB lineage: Bacteria > Pseudomonadota > Alphaproteobacteria > Rickettsiales > UBA1997 > CATOJU01. The sequence continues at coordinate 4,848 of CATOJU010000059.1, forward strand.
TATTTCATAATTTTTTCCATTATTTGGATTTGTATAACTATAATTAGCTTCGTTTATTGTAGTATAAAGTTTATTTATATAAAAAAAAATAATATGTTCTTCATAAGAATAGTTTTTGCAATCTTCTCTATAAGAACTATATGTATTATTACATATATTATCTATAAAATCTTTATCATCTTCTGATAATTTTATTTCACATTTTGCTTTTACGAAATTATTTCTAAACTTTCTAAACTTTTCTTGTAAACATATAAAATGTTGACTTTTACCAACTAATTGTCGGTTTGAATCTGAAATAGTCATTAATAATTTAAAATGCTCTCTATATTCTTCATCAGTTAAATTTTCGTTTATATAATCCATTTGTTTTTTATCTTTTTCTTCCTTTGTTAATTCATATTCTTCTTCTGTTAATTCATTTGTTTTTTCAGCAAGATTTTTCAATTTATTTAATCTTTCATTTAATTTTAAAAAATTTTTAAAATCATTAGAAAAATGCATAGCTAACGAAATAGTACATAATTTTGATGCTTCAACACAATCGAATCCCTGTTGTTTTAAAATAGAAATTTCTTTTACATCTATTTCTTCATTAAATCTTGCTTTAATTTTTTCTGCAACAAACCAATTATCTCCATATATATCATCATCTAAAGTATTTATTATAGTTACTTTTCCATTGCATACAACTATTTGAGCATTGTGGTTATTATATCCAAAATCACAAATAATTGTTTTATTTTTATATTCGTCTTTTTCTAGACTATTATTAATAATATTTTTTATAGTTTCTATATTATCACAATCTGCTATAAATATAATATTATCTTTATTATTTTTATTTTGTTGTAATTGTAAAGGAGCATATGTTAAATACGAAAGTGGATAATCAAAAAAATCAATACTCGTATATTCAGCCTCAAGAATTTCATCAACCTTGTTTTGAAATATTTTGAGATCATAATTAATACTTCCGGTATCAAACACAATTTCATTATTTTTTTTTATTGTTGCAGTAACTAATTTTTTAGCCCCATCACTTCCTCTTTCATAATAAATAATTTTTCTTTCTCCTTCTTCTGAATATTCTATTTCATATAATAATTCATTTTTTATACTTTTATAATTACTATAACCTTTATCAATTTCTATTATTTTTTTAGTTTGTTTATCATATTTAAAAATTTTGTCGAGATTAATTTGCTTCGCTCCTTGTCCGGAATAAGCCGTATTAGAAGAAAATGAATTTACATTTTTAAATATATATTCTTCTTTAAACATTTCAGAAATAACTCTATCTTTTAATTCTTCAGGAAAATCATTTTTGTAAAAATATTCCAATAAAAATAGTTTATACTCCTCCTTTAAAGATCCTAACTTTAGATCCGTTTTGTTTTTTAATAATACGTTAATTATATCTATATTTTTATTTATAAAAACAGACTCAATTATATTATCAAAATCTATAT
>CATOJU010000060.1 GCA_951800555.1 uncultured Rickettsiales bacterium
AAATTAAATGGAAGTAATTTTAATTTAGCAATAGAAAACAATGATGGTGTATTAATTTTTACATTCAATAAAAATAGAATTTTTGTTCAAAGAATAGATTTAATAATATTTTGGAATATTTTGACTTTTGTAATAATGGGAACTATTGCACTAGTATATATAAAAAATCAAGTAAAATCAATAATAAAACTAAAAGATTTTGCCAATGAATTTTCATATTTAGAAAAAGACAATACAAATTTTAAAGCAGGTGGGGCAAAAGAAATAAAAGAAACCGGGATTGCCTTTTTAAATATGGTGAAAAAAATGAAAAGTCTAATAAATACAAGAACTACTATGTTAGCACAAATTTCTCACGATTTGAGAACTCCATTAACAAGAATGAAATTACAAGCAGAATTTTTGGATGATAAAACAGTTGCTGATTTTTTTAAAAAAGACTTAGAAGAAATGGAAAAATTAATAAATGAATATTTACTTTTCGCAAAAGGTGAAAATGAAAATGATTTTAAAAGAATAAAAATAAAAACATTTTTCGATAATATTTTAGAAGATTATAATAGAAGTGGTTATAGAAATATTAAAATAAATTATAATATTAAAGTAGAAAATGTTTATTTAAAATTTGACTCTTTTAGAAGATGTATTAATAATATAATTAATAATTCCATAAAATATGCAAAAAGTAAAATAGAAATTTTTGTAAAAACAAGTCAAAATGTTTTAACTATAATAATAGAAGATAATGGAGATGGAATTGAAGAAAATTTATTTGAAAAAATGCAATTAATTTTTTATAAAAATGAAAAAACTAACACAGATGGTTTTGGGCTTGGTCTATTTATTGTTAAAAATGTTGTAAATATGCATAAAGGAAAGATTTATTTTAGTAGATCTGAAAAGCTTGGCGGCTTAAAAATAAAATTAAAAATACCTATTTTAAGAAATAATTAAAGGATATGACTATGAAAAATATTAATTTATCGAAAATATTTAATTTTTTAAAAGAAAAAAAAACATTTTTTATTGGTTTATTTATTTCAACTGTTGTTGTATTAATTGATCAATTTACAAAATATATTACTATGACTACTATTGAGCATATAATATTAAAAACTAATGGAGTTCATACGCATATAAAAAAAACATCATTTTTTAATTTGGTTTTAGTGTGGAATAAAGGAATAAGCTTTGGGATGTTTAATAACAATAACAATATAACAACAACTACTATATTATTAATAATATTAGCTATAATAACATATATTTTATATATTTTATGGAAAAATAATAATACGATTCAAATGTTTTGTTATTCACTAATATTTGGTGGAGCAATTGGTAATATAATAGATAGAATTAATTATGGGGCAGTTATTGATTTTATAGATTTACATATAGGTGATTTACATTGGCCTGCTTTTAATTTTGCAGATTCTTGTATTTGTGTAGGAATAGGATTATATTTATTTTATGATATTATAATTAATAAAATTAGATGATAATATTAAATTAATAAAATTATTCATTAAAAATAAAATTAATTATTCTATCTGCTGCTTTTTTTGTCTTGCTTTTTATATCATCAACAGTCCAATTATCATTTGAATAATTTACTAAACTTCTTGCGATATTATATTTGCTGTCAATATAACCTGTTTTATTTTTTATATTATTTTCTTTTTTAGTTTTGAACCAATTATTACTAATAGATTTATTAATGTTTTCTTCAAGTAAAATTTTATTACCTAAAAGATTGATAAGATCTTTAAACTCATTTTCATCTTTAACTTTAGCGTCTCCTAAAAGTCCATTATATATATTTGCACTGCTTGGCATAATATGTTCTATATTTACGCTTTCATTAAAATCAAATGGTAAATTATTTTCTTTTGCATATAAATATTCATTTAAAAAAACTAAAATATTTTTATCATAATCTAAAAGATATTCTTTTAAAGTTTCTTTATTCCAATAACTGTTAATGTGTTTATCAAAATCATTTTCGATATTTGATAAAGAATATTCTTTATTAACAAAATCTATATTTCTGCGAAATAAAAAAGTTTTAAATTTAGAACTTGAATAGCCAGAATCTACTAATTCTAGAATTGTAAAAAGTCTTATTAAGCATCTAGAAATCCCTATAACTATACCTTCGGAAATATCTTCGATATTGTATCTATTTAGGTAAGAAATTAAAAAAATCTTTATATTTTCATTGAATTTTAATAATAATTTAATTATTGGATAGCTTTCAATTTTATTCCAAATATTAGCTATTTTTAAAAATTTATCACATAAAAAAATAGGATTTTTTAAAAGATTTTCTTCTATTTTTGTATAAAAATTTTTTAATCCAGGAGTTGATACATCAATAGAATCGCTTTCACTATTATAACCATTTTTATTTTCCGCACGATATATATACATATACTCCTGTAAAATTGAGTCTATATTTATTTTATTCTTTGATAGGCTATTTGATAAATTTATTAATTCCTCCCATTGTTTTCTAAAAAATTCTTTATTTTCTTTACTATAAGAATATAATTGTGCCGAAACAATATTGGCTACAGAAAGTGGTAATCCGGTGGAATTTAAAGAATTAAATATTGCTATGGCTTGTTCAGTTTTCCAACTGCGAATTTCAATTATTTCACATTTTTTTAAAAAAAATCCAGCGAATAAATTTAAATTTGATTCTTTAAAAGAATTTAACTTTTCATAAAAAAATTTAAAATTTCTAAAAAAATTGGTATATTTATTATCTTTATTCTTTCCTGAAATTTTATGGCAATTTTTTTCTGCTTCATTATAATCTTTAGCTTCAAGTATTATTTTTAAATCATTTTTATATAATTCATTAATAGAATGGTTTTCTAATATATTACTTTCTAGTGTGCTTTCTTTTTTATCCCAAGAATTTAATAATTCCTGTCGATTATCTTCATCTGTCTTGTAAAGTATATCTATAATTGTATTTCTTTTTCCGATTAAGCCGGATTCTAAATTTTTAGAAGCTGCATCTTTAGAAAAATGTTTTAATATTTCATTAATTCTAAATAATAAAACCTTTAATAAAAGCAAAAATGTTATTGTTCTTTGTTGTCCATCAATTAAATTTAATTTATTTCCAAAATCATCAACACTAATAATAATTGTACCGAAAAAATAGGAATCGTTTTCCTGATAACCATTTATAAAATTTTCTATATCTTGAAATAATTTTTCGCACTGAGTTATGTCCCAAGAATAGTTTCTTTGATATTCTGGGATTACAAAATAATCGTCATCATTATTTATTTTTAAAAAATCTTTAATGTATTTTAATTTTGGATCGATGTTTTTTATTGTCATTTTTATCATTTATTTTTTTATATTTGTTGAATATAATTTGTCTTTTGTGATAGTCAAGTTTTTCTATGATTCTAATATTGATATTAAAAAATTACTGATACAATCTATCATTTTATGATTCTATTTATAATTTTCTTAATTTTAACTTTTTCTTTATATAATATAATAAAAAAAAGTAATTTTTTAAGAAAGAATATATTAATATTTATGAAAATTTAATTATATAAAAAATAAAGATAAAGAAGAATACAAAATTTTAAAAAGGTAAGAATTATAGTAAAAAATCTTGCATTTTTAAAAAAGTGACTTAACTTAACTATTAAGTTTATTAAAAATAATAAAAATGAGAGAAATTACAGAATTTGATAAGCATTTATCATCAATAAACAAAAAAATTCTTAGTAATAACGAAAAAGAGCGTTCGGAAGCAATTCAAGAATTTAATAATTTAATTAATAGTGAATTAATTAAGAAATATATTATAGAAGATAATAATAAATATTTATTGAAAATTAATATTGGTAATAAAGATATAAAAGATTATATAACAAAAAAAATAAAAGAAGAAAATGAAAATCTTGATGGTAAAAACCAAAGAGAAATAATAATTCAAAAAATATTTAATAGCAGTGTTGAAAATAATTTCATTGGAATATTTAAACATATAATGAAAAATCACAGGCAAGAAATAAATATTAATGAAAAAGTAGGACCATACGAAGGAAATCCACTTATTCATATAGCTTATAAAAATCAAGAATATGAAATTTTTAAAACCCTATTATTAGATACTGAAACAGATTTAAAATTTATTACTAATATTCTTATTATAGCTTGTAGAGAAGGAAATTTAGATTATGTAAAATTAATATTAGAAGAAACAAAAAAGCAAAATAGAGCAATAGATATTAATATTCATAATGGCATAATATTGCATAATGCTTGTTTATCTGGAAATGATGAATTAGTTAAATATTTACTTTCATTGGAAGGTGTAAAACTTGATTTAAAAAATTATGAAGGAGACAGTTTTTTTATATCGGCATGTAAAAATAAAAAAAAAGACTGTAAATGTGCAAAATTGTTGTTTGATGAATATAAAAAAAGAAATATAAAATTTGATATTAATGAAGAAAATGATGTTAACAAAACTGCAATTTATTATGCTTGTGAAAAAAAAAATATTGATTTAGTTAATTATTTACTTTCGATTTCTGATATTGATAATATAAAAAATTTTAATTTTTTTCCTATTGCATGTAGTAGTGGTAACATTAAAATAGTACAATTATTATATAACAGATTTTATGATAAAATTGATGAATCTATAATAACTGATTCTTTTTCTATTGCTGTTAATAGTAGAAATATAAATTTAGTAAAATATTTACTAAAAATACAAGATATTAAAAATAAAATTATTTTTAATAATGAAACATTAATAGATTGTTTTATTACTACATTTATGGGAAGTAATTTTGAAATGGCAGAATTATTGCATAATGAATTTGGTGATAAAATAGATATTAATACTGAAAGTTGTGGTTATACCCCACTTTATATTAATTGTAAAGAAGGTAATATTGAAATGGTAAATTTTTTACTTTCAAAAAAATGGAAAAAAAATATAGATATTAATACTGTTATTGTTATTAATGAAGAAGAAAAAACTCCATTTGTTATTGCTTGTGAAAATGGTTATTCTGATATAGCTAAAATTTTATATGATAATAAACCGAATTTTGATGAAGAAAAAAATATTGCTTTATTGAATAAATTAAATTCATGTAATGAGCAAACTAGAACTTTCAGAGAATTTAAAAATCCAAAAATTGTAGATACTGTATTTAATATAAACGATGCAAATAAAAGTAAACCATTATATAATATCGAATATAATAATCGTACTTATGAATATCCAAGAACAATCAACTATTTTATAGAAGATAAAACTTTTACCGCAATAATTGATGAAAATAAAAATATCAAATTCGATTTTAAAGGATTAGAAGAAATAACTTCTGAACAATTTGAAAAAGAAATAAACGAAATTTTAAATAGTTTTGAAAATGTCAATGATTTTGATACTTATCTTTCTTGGTTACCATTAGCTTTAATACAATTTAAAAAAGAAAAAAAAGAAAAAATACGAAATAAAAACGGTAAACAAAATAGTAATGATAAAATAGAATTTTTAGATATTCATGGAAATAGTAATAAAGTTAAAGACATTATTAATAATTTAAAAGATGATAAAAATAAAATATTAATTTGTGATTTTAGTTTTTCATCTGAAGAATTAAAAGAAGATATTAACGATGTTAAAGATGAAGAATTTAGGAAAAAGTATAGTAACTCTGGCCATGCTGCCCCATTAGTAATTTTTAATAGCAAAGATGAAAAAGGTAATCCTAAAATTAAAATATTGGCTTTTAATACTGGGTTTAGTTCTAAAAAGGCTTTTAAAAAGTTTAAAAAAGAATCAGGAAATAATGTAGAAATAATAAAAATAAATAAGGATCTTTATCAAAAACATGGAAGTTGTAATGTATCTCCAAAACCTATGATAGAAGCTTTATTTTCTTCATTTTTGAATGAATTAAAGGAAGATGAAAGTTTAGTTGATAAATTAGAACAATATAGTAAAGATATGAAAATAGCAAATAAATTGTCAAAATTACGTAATGAACAAAGTATACTTAGTAAAGTAAAAAATATGCTTTTTGATACATTATCAAAATTGAATTTGTTAGAATTAGCTAAAAATATAAAAAATAGCGCAGAAGAATATTTTAATACAAAAGATACTATTTCAGAAAACAAAGATACAGAAAATACAAAAAATTTAATGAATGCTGAAAAAATAGAAAATAAAAAAAAATCAGAAAGTAAGGAGGAATTTTTAAGAAATATTGAAGATAAAAAATTAGAAGAATATTTAGAAA
>CATOJU010000061.1 GCA_951800555.1 uncultured Rickettsiales bacterium
ATTTAAAATACTAAAAAGTTTACTTATTTTTTAAATATTAGTAAAAAATTTAAAAATATAAATAGGAATTATATTATATATGATTAATAAAAATTATATTTCAGATTAAAATTTCTTAATAAAACAATCTTGTTAAGAAATTCTAATCATATAATAAAATAAATATATTAATTATTTTGATATTATATATTATTTTACTCTTTCAACATAGGTACAATCTTCAGTTTTTACAACTATTTTGTCTTCATTAGAAATAAAAGGAGGAACCATAATTCTAACACCATTTTCTAAAATAGCTGGTTTAAATGATGAAGCGGCAGTTTGACCTTTTACAGTTGGTTCAGTTTCTTTTATAGCACAAATAACTGTTTCTGGCAATTTTATTTCAACTATTATATGTTCGCAATAGCAAACTTTAACTTCCATACCCTCTGTTAAAAATGGCGATCTTTCACCTAATAATTTTTTATCAAAAGATTCTTGTTCGTAGTTTTCAAGATTCATTAAAGCTATTGTATCACCTTCATCATATTGATATTGGTATGCAACTTCTTCTAATGCTATTTTTTCAACATCTTCACCGGCCCTAAACCTTTCATTAGTTTTACTTCCTGTAAGTAAATCTTTCATTTCCAATTGAACAAATGCCCCACCTTTTCCTGGTTTTACATGTTCTTTTTTTCTTACAATCCAATATTTATTGTTGTATTTTATAACATTTCCTAAACTAACTGAATTAACGTTCATTATATTACCTTTTATATTGAGGTTATTTTTCCAATACTAATTGGTATAGTCTAAAAAAATAAAAAGTCAATGTTAAATGGAAAAATTTCAGTACTACCTATTATTTTTTCTAGCAACAAATTCTATCATCTTAAGCAACTCTTATATATTTTCTAGTATTTTTTATTTTAATAATAGACTTCCTGCATAAAATTATTCTTATTTTCCATATATTTTTATTTGTTCTTAAATATTACTTACTTTTTATTCTTATATCCTTTTCTTATTATTATATTTTATTATTTTATTAATTTCCCTTTATTTATGTCATTCCAGATTAGAATTTCTTAATAAACTTGTTTATTTAGAAATTCTAATCTGGAATGACACTATTAACCCAATTCTACAAAAAGTTACCCACCAGCTTAGCTGGTGGGTAACTTTTTATATAAATATAATTATTGTTTTACTTTTTATCTTAATTCTATTCTTATTTTTAGTTTATATGTTATAATTATTATATTAGAAAATTTTATATTTATATCAGGCCTTCTATTTTTTTATTTTTTAAGCTAAAAAGTAAAGTTGAAATTAAAATAAACAAAACATCATATATAGAAAAGTATAATTAAACAAATTTTTTATTGATTTTTATTTTAATATTTTGTATTTTTTAACAAAATTAAAAATTGTAAAAAATTATGATGAATATGCAACAATTAATGCAACAAGCACAAAAAATGCAAAAACAAATCACTGCTAATCAAGAAAAAATGAAAAATACAGATTTTGAAGCTGAGGCTGGAGGTGGTTCTGTTAAAATAGTTATGAATGGCAATTATGAAACAAAAAAAATTACAATTAATAAAGATTTAATAGATCCAGAAGATAAAGAAATGTTAGAAGATTTAATTGTTGTAGCTTTTAATAATTGCAAAAATAAAATTGATGATACTAATAAAGAATCTTTGGGTGGAATGGCTGGAAATATAAATTTAAATTCATTTTTTTAAATAACTGGAATAATAAATTATGGAAGCAATATTAATAGTTAATCCTAAATCCGGACATTACAATACAAAAAAAATCTTTCAATTAATTTACAAACTAAAAAGTAACAATATTAATGTTAAAGAATATAAATTGAGAGAAACTGAAAATATAAAAGATGTAATAAATAAAATAAAATATGAAGAATACCAAATTTTATTACTTGCTTGTGGAGATGGTACTATTAATACTGCTTGCAATGCTTTATTAGATAGGGACGATTATAATAAATTTAAAATTGGAATAATTCCTTTTGGAACTGCTAATGTATTAGCTAATGAATTAAAAACTAATAAAATTAACAATTCAATAAAAGCAATAATTAATGGAAAAACTAAAAAAGTTTGTATAGGGGAATTATATTCTAAAGGACAATTTAAAAAATATTTTATTTTAATGGCAAGTGCTGGTTTTGATTCTATGGCAGTTTACAACATAAATTTAAAAATAAAAAAATTCTTTGGTAAATTTGCTTATATTATTTCATTTTTAAAAATTTTTATTAAAAGAAATTTTAAAGAGATAGAAACAAATATTAATGGTAAAATTTATAAAAATTTTTTAACTTGTGCTAGTATTGGCAAATATTATGGCGGAAAAATTGCTATTACAAATGGAGATATAAGTGAAAGCAATTTTAAAGTAATTATATTAAAAAAATTTAGCATATTATCAATTTTAAAGTATTTATTCGTAAAAAAATCAAAAAATATAGAAGTTATCACTACAAACGATTTAAAAATTGAATCAAAATATGATAAATATCCTTTGCAAATCGATGGTGACTATTATTGTAATTTACCCGTAGAAATAAAAATTGTTGATAAATATTTAAATATGTTTTATTATAGTTAAGTATAATTTACAGGGTGTAGCACAGTCCGGTAGTGTAGTAGTCTGGGGGACTATTGGTCGCGGGTTCAAATCCCGCCACTCTGACCATAAAATTTATTTTTTATCTTGTTTTTTATTTTGCTTTAAATAATTTTTTATTTTTTTAAGTAATTTATTTATATATTTTAAGATTAAACTTCCAATTTTTCTTTGTAATCCACCTTTTGTAGTTGGTATACCAGTTTTTCTTGCAATTTTTTGTCTTAATGAAGTTATTCCTAATAATCTTTTCCAGGAAAAATTAAAACCATATTTTTTCATAATATAATTTTTATTATTTTAAGAAAGTTTAGAGATGAAAAAATTAAAATCAATGTTAAAATTGCTTTTATAAAATTAAAATATTATTTTTTTACAAAATCTATTATATTTTAAGTTTATGATTACTTTTTAACTAACTTTTTATTTTTATTCTAAAAAATGTTCTTTATCCCCTTTAAAGTAAATTTATATCATACAAATTTTATGTTTAGATTAAACTAAAACCCCGTATATTTTTACTATATTGGGGTTATTTTTTTTTAATTAAAAAACTTTTTCAAAATTAAAATAATTATATTTTAAAAATTTAATTATTTTTTACTTTTTTCTTTTTTAGGTTGTTTTTCTTTGGGAATAAACACTGGTTTAAATTTTTCAGCGCCTTTAACATTACATTTGTTGAGTATAATTGCAATTCTTTCAGTTGGAATAGCGCCTACACTTAACCAATATTCTATTCTTTCCAAATTTAAATTTAAACGACGTTCAACATCATCTTTTAATATTGGATCATAATAACCTACTTTTTCTATAAATTTGCCATCTCTTGGAGACCTTGAATCAGCTATAACTATATGATAGAAAGGTAAATTTCTCCTTCCAGCTCTGGCTAATCTAATTTTTACAGACATATTTTACTTTAATTTATTTATAAATTCCAAAAAAAGAGGGTTTCGGGAAAATATTAGTATAATTATATATCAATATTTTTAAAATGTCAATAGGAAATTTTTTATTTTAATCTGATTTTATCTTTAGTATAAATAGCTAATGACATCAATTATTTACTAAAGAAGTATTTTTTTACACAAAAAATTTAAAAATGACAAAAAACTATTGAAAAATAAAAATAAAAAGCTTTTATTATAGTAATAAAAACAAAATTAAAATTAATATATAATTTACAATGTTTAAAAATTTTTTATTTTTATTTTTTTTAATAATATTAAATAACAGTTTATTAGCAAATCCAATTGCTATTGACACAAAAAAACCCATAAAAATAGAAGCAGACGAAGTAAAAATTCAAAAAAACAAAAATGTTATAGATTTTATGGGAAAAGTAAAAGCAACACAAGAAAATTTAAATATTTTCTCCGATAAAATGTTAGTAAAATATCAAAAAGATAGTAAAAATAAAATTTCGATTAAAAATATTAAAGCATTTGGTAATGTAATTTTAAAAAATGAAACTTTGACAGCAAAGGGTGATAATGCTGTATATGATTTTAGTAATCAAATTATAACTTTAAAAGGCAATATTATTTTGAATGAAAAGGATGTAGTAATATTAGGAGATATTTTAACTTATGACATTATAACAAAAGAAACTAGAATGGAAAGTGAAAATAAAACAGTTATAAAAAATAATAATACAATTGAAAAAGAAAAGGATAATAAAAATAAAAAAAGAGTTATAATTATTTTAGACAATATTAATGACTTAAAAGATAGATATGACAAATAATATTTTAAAAGTTGAACATTTACAAAAAAGTTACAAAGAAAGATTAGTTATAAAGGATATAAATTTTGAAATTAAACAGGGCGAAGTAGTAGGGTTACTTGGTCCAAATGGTGCGGGAAAAACTACATCATTCTATATGATAGTTGGATTAATAAAAAGTGATAGTGGAAAAATACTTTTAAATGGACAAAATATTACAAAATTTCCTATGTATGAGAGAGCAAGAATGGGTATAGGATATCTGCCACAAGAGCCATCAATTTTTAGAAATATGTCAGTCAGTGATAACATATATTCTATTTTGGAAATTGTGGAAAAAAATAAAAAAGAGAGAATAAAAAAATTAAAAAATCTTTTAAAAGAATTTTCTATAACACATATAAAGAAATCTATAGGTGTTTCTTTATCTGGAGGTGAAAGGAGAAGGGTTGAAATAGCTAGGGCTTTAGCTTCTAACCCAAAATTTATACTTTTAGATGAGCCGTTTGCTGGTATAGATCCTATTGCAGTAAATGATATTATGAATATTATAAAAAAATTGAAAGAAATAGGTATAGGTGTTTTAATAACCGATCATAATGTTAGGGAGACATTGGCAATAGTTGATAGAGCTTATATTGTATATGATGGAAATATTTTAGCCTATGGCAATAAAGAGGAAATTTTAAATCATAAAAAGGTTAAAGAGGTGTATCTTGGTGAAAACTTCAAATAATAATTGTATAAAATATTTTTTGAATAATTTGACTACTGTTGAGGGGTTATCTAAAAATACTTTTGAATCCTATAAAAGAGATATAAATGATTTAAAAAAATATTTTACGAAAAAAAATAAAAATTTATTGGAATTACTACTTGATGATTTAAGGGAATATGTAATATATTTAAGTAATTTATATTCTAATAGAACTGTTGATAGACATATTTCAACTATAAAGCATTTTTATGATTTTTTACAATTAGAAAAAATAATTGAAAAGAATCCGTCAACATTATTAGAACATAAAAAGCAAAAAATATATTTACCAAATGTATTGACAGAAAGAGAGGTAAAAAAACTTTTAGTTACAAGTAGCAATGATAATACAGATTTTGGAATACAATTTTATTGTATGCTTGAATTATTATATGCTACTGGTATGAGAGTTTCCGAATTAGTTGAACTACCAATTTCTGCTATAGAAAAAGAGTTTAATTTGGATAATAGTGGTTTTAAATTAAAAAATTTTATGAGAATTTTAGGTAAAGGAAATAAAGAGAGAATTATTCCACTTAACAATACTGCTATCGATATTTTATATAAATATATTGCTTTAAGAAAAAAATTACTTTGCGGAGAATATTCTAAATATTTATTTACTACAAAAGTAAAATTTTCTAAAAAAAATACTGATGATGAAAATAATAAAAAAAGAAAAAGAATTTTAAAGATTAATAAAAAGGACAATCATCTTTCAAGACAAGCGTTTGCTAAGTATTTAAAATTTGTTGCAAAATTATCTGGTATAGATGAAGATAAAATTTCACCACACACTATACGACATTCGGTTGCTACTCATTTATTACAAAATGGAGCAGATTTAAGAATTATACAGGAAATTTTGGGACACGCCGATATATCAACAACACAAATTTATACACATTTGGAAAATGAAAAAATGAAAGAGGCTGTTGAAAAACATCATCCTTTTGCTAAGTTAAATGAAGATGATATATGTTAATTTGGTATATTCTATTTAAACATTAGAAATTATAATTATTATACTGATGAGTTTTTTTATTAATATATAAGGCACTATCCACTTTTTTTCTTTAAGCCACTCTTTTACCTTCTTTTTTATTTTTATTTTTACTTCTATCTTTATCTTTAATCT
>CATOJU010000062.1 GCA_951800555.1 uncultured Rickettsiales bacterium
AATGATAATATAGAAAATGCTAATCTATTAATGTATAATCTATTAAGTAATAATAATAAATTAGATCTAACAAAAGAAAAAGAAATAAAAGAAGAAGGAGAAAATAAAAATAAAAATAAAGATAAAGATAAAATAATTACTATAGATTACCTATGTACTGATGGACATCATGCGAATCTTTTAATTCCTATTTAAGGGATAATTTAACTAAATTAAACGGAAAGACTAAAGCCTATAGTAAATCTAAATATATATTAGAGATATCTATAGAATTAGTAATATATAAGGATATAATAGGTAGTGATAGAAATAGTATAAATAAGTATTATGTGAATGAGGGTAAAATGGGTGGATAAACATTGAGTAGGCAATTCCTTGATTCTAAATAATCATTGACTTTTAAAAAAATTATATATATTATATAAATATCATTTTTTATGGAGAAGTGGCTGAGTGGCTGAAAGCACCTTCCTGCTAAGAAGACGTACTGGGATAACTGGTACCGGGGGTTCGAATCCCCCCTTCTCCGCCATTTAATTATATATTTTCTAATAAAATTCTCTAAAATATGTTTAATTTATCATCCTTGTATTTTACAAAAAAATAATTATATATTAATTATTAATATAGAACAACAGAGGTAGGTATGAATATAGACAAATATACAAATAAACTAAAGGAAACAATACAAAATGCCCAAGCTTTAGCTATAAATAACAATAATCAATTTATAATGCCGGAGCATTTATTAGCAGTAATGTTTAATGACGAAAATAGGTTAACATCGAAAATTATTGATATAGCTGGTGGTAATAGTGATTTAATATTTGAAAATATTAGTAAAGAAATTGAAAAATTACCTAAAGTTGGGGGTAGTGGTTTTAATGATGTTCGTTTCGCAAATGATACTATTAAAGTTTTAACTAATGCCGAAAAACTTGCTGAAAGGAATAATGATTCTTTTATAACTATTGAAAGAGTTTTGCAATCTGCTGTTGAAATGATAGATAGAATTGCAGCTATTTTTAAAAATGGTGGTGTAAATCTGAAATCATTAAATGATGCAGTAAATAAAATAAGGGCTGGCAGTAAAGCAACTACTGATGATGCTGAAAATAATTACCAAGCTTTAGAGAAATTTACAAAAGATATTACTAAATTAGCTAGAGATGGAAAAATTGATCCAGTTATAGGAAGAGATGAAGAAATAAGAAGGACAATTCAAATTTTATCCAGAAGAATTAAAAATAATCCTGTTTTAATTGGTGAACCCGGTGTAGGAAAAACTGCTATTGTAGAGGGTTTAGCTCAAAGGATTGTTAATGGAGATGTTCCAGAAAGTTTAAAAAATAAAAAAATTCTTGGGTTAGATATGGGTGGCCTTGTGGCAGGTGCGAAATATAGAGGTGAATTTGAAGAGAGATTAAAAACACTTTTGAATGAAGTTGAAAAAGCAGAGGGCCAAATAATTTTATTTATTGATGAATTACATTTATTAGTTGGAGCTGGTAAAACAGATGGAGCAATGGATGCCTCTAATTTATTAAAACCTGCTTTAGCAAGAGGTGATTTACATTGTATAGGTGCTACAACTTTAAATGAATATAGGCAGTATATTGAAAAAGATCAGGCATTAGCAAGAAGATTTCAACCAGTTTATGCACCAGAACCTAGTGTTTCTGATACTGTTTCAATTTTAAGAGGTATAAAGGAAAAATATGAAATGCATCACGGAATAAAAATTAAAGATGATGCTTTAGTAGCTGCTGCAAGTTTATCAAATAGGTATATTACTGATAGATTTTTGCCAGATAAAGCCATTGATTTAATAGATGAAGCAGCCAGTAAAATAAGAATGGAGGTTGATAGTAAACCTATTGAGTTGGATGAAATTGATAGAAAAATTATACAATTAAAAATTGAAAGCGAAGCATTAAAAAAGGAAAACGATGATAATTCAAAAACTAGACTTGCTAAAATCACAGAAGATTTGAAGAATTTGGAAGAAAAGTCGGCAGAACTTACAAGTATTTGGATGACTGGAAAACAAAAGTTGGAAAAAATTAATAAATTAAAAGAGCAAATAGATGAAGCCAAATATAATTTAGAAGTAGCGCAAAGAAAGGGAGATTTAGCTAAAGCTGGAGAATTATCTTATGGTACTATTCCAAATTTACAGAAAGAACTTGATAAACTTGAAAAAGAACAATATCAAACTGGTTTAATTAAGGAATCTGTAGATAGGGAAGATATTACAAATATAATTTCAAAAATGACTGGAATTCCTGTTGATAAAATGATGGAAGGTGAAAAAGAAAGATTGTTGAAAATGGAGGGATTAATAGAAAAAAGAGTTGTAGGACAGGATAAAGCTGTAAAAGCTATTTGCGATGCTGTGAGAAGGAGCAGAAGTGGATTACAAGATGAAAATAGGCCAATAGGAAGCTTTTTATTTTTGGGGCCTACTGGTGTAGGAAAAACAGAAATTTCAAAAGCTTTGGCAGAATTTATGTTTGATGATGAAAAAGCACTTTTAAGAGTTGATATGTCAGAATATATGGAAAAACACGCTGTTTCAAGATTAATTGGTGCGCCTCCAGGATATGTTGGTTATGAAGAGGGTGGAGTTTTAACGGAAGCAGTTCGTAGAAGGCCATATCAAGTTATATTATTTGATGAAGTAGAAAAAGCCCATCCGGATGTTTTTAACATTTTATTGCAAGTTTTAGATGATGGCAGATTGACGGATTCACAAGGAAGGACTGTTGATTTTACTAATACTATTATAATTTTGACTTCAAATTTAGGATCTCAATTTATATCTGGATTGCCAGATAATGCGGATGTAGAAAGTGTTTATGATGATGTTATGAATGAGGTTAAAATTACATTTAAGCCTGAATTTATTAATAGGCTTGATGAAATTATTTTATTCCATAGATTAACTAAAAATAATATGAGTGGAATTGTTAGAATCCAGCTTAATAGACTTGAAAAAAGACTTAATGGTAGAAATTTTAATATTGAATTTACTGATAGTCTTGTAAATTTCTTGGCTGAAAATGGTTATGATCCTATTTATGGTGCAAGACCCTTAAAAAGATTTATTCAAAGAGAAATTGAAAATAAATTGGCAAATGAAATTTTGGAAGGAAATATTAAAGTTAATAAAAAATATTTAATGGATATTGAAGGTGAAAAAGTAATTTTACAATAACCATATTTTTGCTTTTAACCTAAAAATTTTCCCTATTTTTAGATTAAAAGCAAAGTTAAAATTTTTTAAAATACTTCTGTATAAATTATCTATTTTATACCTATATTAGTATCTTTAGATTTTTCAAAATTAGTTATTTTCTCCAATGCTATTTAAGATTTAATACAAAAACTTCTTTTTCTGCTTTTCCGGCTGTTTTGTAAGTTTCAAATAAATCAAATAAACTATCTGTTACAAATTGTTTTGATTCGCCTTTGAGATTAGCATATGCATATACTGCGTGAGGATTTCCTTCATTCATTGCTTTTTTAAAATATTTTTCCGCTTCTTCTAATTCTTCTTCACTTCCTTTTCCATAATTATATAATAATTCAGCATAATTATATTTTATATATTCACCTCCTTTGTTTAAGTCTATTGCTGTTTTATAGTATTTTAATTTTTCTTGCCTGCTCATTTTATCGTCATCAAAACCTTTATTTAACAAAAAAACAAAATTTTTTATATCTCTAGTATAACCTCCATCTATTGCTTCTTTATAGTATTTTAATGCTTCTTTTTTCCTTTTATTACTATATAACATTGTAGCTAAATCAGATTTGATGTAAGCTTTTTTATATTCATCTGTTTCAGTTTCTATTGCTAATTTGAAATATTTCTCTGCTTCTTCTAAATTTCCTTCAACACCAACTCCACCCCATAAACAATGAGCATAAACACGCATACCTTCTGTGCTATTCTTTTCTATTGCCTTTTTTAAATATTTTACAGCCTCTTCTGGTTTATCATTGAATAAAATTTTACAATATTCAAGCATAGCATTGACATCTCCTGTATCTGCTAATTCTTTGTATTGATTTTGATTTATAATTTGATTGTTTTTTTCCATAATTTTTTATATACATTTTATTGTACGTATATATATATATATATATATATTATTAAAAAGCAAGTGAAAAGTTAAAATTATTTTATTAATAGACTTGAAAAAATGCTTAATAGCAGGAATTTTAATATTGATTTTACTGATAATCTAGTAAATTTTTTGGCTTAAAATGGTTGTGATTCTTTATAATAAATACTATTAATATATATAATTTTATACTAAAAATATATTTTCCTTATTTTTTAGTATATTTTATAAATTTAAAAAAGATATTACAGTTAATATATAGATATAATAAGATATTTATATTTTTTATTTTATTTTTACTATACTATTTTTAACTTTAGTTCACTTTGTATTATTTTATTATTGTTCTTTTTAGAATGTATATATTAATGGGGAAAATTTAAAAACAAACAAACAAAATTTTAATACCAGAATAAATTAAAAAGTAAGAAACTTGATTTTTTATTTTACTTGATTAAGATTTTAACCAAATTAAATTTGATATTATGGATTAAAAGTGTTTAAAATATTGGGATTTCTTTTTAAAGAAAAACGAATTGTTATAGTCTCTGATAATGATATAAAAACAAGAGAAATAACAAATTTTTCTAGGTTTGTTAAAATGTTATTATACTGTTGGATAATATTTACTAGTATATTTTTTATAATTAATAAAAGAATCCAGAATATAAAAGACAAAAAAATCAAAGAACTAAAAACCATAAATTCAAATTTAAACAATAATATAAATAAAATAAGTTATTTTCTAAAAGATCTGAAAGGATATTTATATACATTAAATTATTATGATAGATTTAATAAAATTGATATGAATCAAATCAGTAATTTAAGTAAAAATATTTTAAAGAACAATGCTTTAATTGGTATCGAAGATTATAAAGAAATCTTACCAGTACTAGATGAAATGGAAAGAAATATAGTAAATATTGATACTTTAATTACTACAAGAATTAACGGTATTAAAAATTTATTAAAAGAAGTTTCTTTAGACCAAGAAGCTGAAAATATTTATAAAGTTAGTTATCAAGATACTAATAGTTTTCATATAGACAAAGATATTATATCTAAAAGTAGCATTCTAGTTAATAAATCAAGTTTGGCTAAATTAAAAAAAGATGTAAGTTATTTAAATTTTTTGGAATCATTTTTAAATTTGATTCCTATTTATAAACCTATGAACAATTATTATATTTCAAGTAATTTTGGTACAAGAATTGATCCATTTACAAAAAAAGCAAAATTACATAAAGGTACTGATTTTGCTGGACCATTTAATTCAAAAATATATGCTCCAGCAGATGGAATTGTTGAAATTGTAGCAGTTAGAGGCGGTTTTGGTAATAGTATAGAAATTAATCATGGTAATAATATTGTAACAGAATATGCGCATTTAAATAAAGCTCTTGTAAATATTGGAGACGTAGTTAAAAGAGGTGATGAAATAGCCATACAAGGTAGTTCAGGTAGAAGTACTGGACAACATCTTCATTGGGA
The DNA here is from genome assembly GCA_951800555.1 of uncultured Rickettsiales bacterium. Taxonomy (GTDB): domain Bacteria; phylum Pseudomonadota; class Alphaproteobacteria; order Rickettsiales; family UBA1997; genus CATOJU01. The sequence goes on from CATOJU010000062.1 coordinate 5,625, forward strand.
AGTAAAAGTAAATAAAAAGAATGTCGACCCAATTAAATTTATACGTATGGGAGAAAAAATTTATTAATTTTATAATAATTTATTAACAAAAAAAAGGTGAAAAAATGGCTTTAATAAACTCTTTAAAAGAAGTTCCTTCATTAATATCAAAAAATGTTGTAATAACAGGTGATATAAAAAATGCTTCAAATATAGAAATAGAAGGTAAAGTAGAAGGTAATATATTTGCTGATACAATAACATTAAGAGAAGGTGGTGAAATTACTGGAAATACAAAATCTAAAATTTTTAACATAAAGGGTAATTTCAATGGAAATTCTATTGCAGAAAAAATAAATATTTCTGATACAGCAGTAGTAAACGGCTTACTAGAATACAATTTTTTATCAGTTGATTATGGTGCTAATATAAATTGTGAACTAAAAAGGGTAAATGAAAAAAATGGAAAAGCAGTTGGTCTTAATAATTTAATAAATTTAAAACAGGAAATTGAAAAAAAAGATAATAAAAATGATAATGAAGATGAGATAAATAAAGATAAATGCAATGAATGAAGGAAATCCTCACGCAGTATATGCATATGCTAATCTCAAAGGCGAATC
>CATOJU010000063.1 GCA_951800555.1 uncultured Rickettsiales bacterium
AAAATAAATTTTTCAACACACATCAAAGATTTCACAAAACAACAAATATTATGTAAATCTTCCAAAAAATTAAATTTCTTGCAAAAATATTTTTTAATTTTAAAATAATAACAATTAATAAAAATTTTAGGATTTCTATGAAGTATGCAAATATTTATTCGAACACACAAGAACAAGCATTTGACAGCGGTCTAAAAGACTATATGTATTTAATATACAAAAATATGGGAAAAGCTCTTTTAATTAGTGCTATTGTAGCTTTTATTATTGGTCATAGTAATTTTATGTTACATTTATTGTTTTCCAATCCAATTATAGCTATAATAGTTCAATTATCACCATTATTTTTTGTATTTAATTTTTCAAAAACACTTATTAATGGTACTTCTCAAGATGCAAAAAATAGATTGTGTATTTTTTCTGCATTAATGGGAGTATCTCTATCAACTATATTTAGAATGTACACTGGTCAAAGTATAGTTGAAACATTTTTAACAACTGCTATTACTTTTGGATGTATGAGTTTATATGGTTATAAAACTAAAAGAGATTTAAGTAGTTTACAATCATTTTTATTTATGGGATTATGTGGTTTATTTATAGCATCTATAATTAATTTATTTTTAAGAAATGGAGCTACTTCTTATATTTTATCTTGTATTGGTGTTATAATTTTTACTCTTTATACAGCTTATGATGTTCAAAATATAAGAAAATTATATAATCAAGTTAGTATAAATACTGATGCAAAAGAAAAAATAGCAATTTTTGGTGCTCTACAGTTATATTTAGATTTTATTAATCTTTTTTTAGATTTATTAAGAATTTTAAATTCAAGAAGTAGAGAATAATTTTTTATTTATAAACATAGAAAGAATGAAACATTTTGTAATATCTTTTTCATTATTTAGCTATTTTTTTAGTAAAGTTGATACAGTTTTTGCTGAAGAAGAAAATAATATTATTGAAGAAAAAATTGAAGAAATAATTAAAAATAATAATGAAAAAGATATTACAAAAATTGTTGAAAAAATATTAAAAGCAACAGTTACTATTGAAGCCATAAAATTAGAAAATACAAATGTAGATAATAAAAATTCATATTTTATAATAGAAAAATATGGTAATACTAACGAAATAGGTACTGGATTTTTAATAAGCGAAGATGGTTTTATAGTAACAAATCATCATATAATTGAAGATTCTAATAAAATATTAGTTAAAATTAATAATAAAGAATATCAAGCAGAAATTGTTGGAGACGATTATTATTTAGATATAGCTTTATTGAAAATAAAAAATAATAACGATGAAATATTTTCATTTTTAGAGTTAAAACCAGAAATTGATATAAAAATAGGAGAAGAAGTTATAATCATTGGAAATCCGTATAATCTAGGATTATCTGTATCTACTGGAATTATTTCCGCAATTAATAGAAGTATAAAAAATACTGGATATATAGGTTTAATCCAAACAGATGCCAATATAAATAAAGGTAATTCTGGTGGACCAATGTTTAATAAAAACGGCGATATTATTGGTATGAATAGTATAATTTTTTCCCAAAAAGAAAACCAAAACACTGGTATAGGTTTTGCAATACCAATAAAAAATATAGTTAATGTTATAGATAAATTAAAAGAATTTGGTTATATTCAAAGGGGGTGGTTGGGAATTAAAGGAGAAGATGCAACAGAAGATATCTTTAAAATTTTAAATTCAAAAAGGGAAACGGGTATTTTAGTTAAAGAAGTAATAGATGATAGTCCGGCAGATAAAGCAGGAATTTTGCCAACAGATATTATTGTATCATATAATGATAAACATATTAAAGATTTAAATAATTTAATATATATGATAAGAAATACTAATATAAACAGTAATGTTAGTATATTAATTTTGAGAGCTGGAAAATATATAAAATTAAAAGCAAATATAAAAGAATTATTAAATAATACAAATGAATCGTATGAAAAAATTCTAAATAATACAATTGAATTTATGGGTATGTATGTTACCCCATTCGATAGAAGCCTAATAAATAAATATAAATTACATGATAGTTTTGAAAATAAAGCTTTTTATGTTTTAAATGTCAAAAATGGTGGATTAGCTGATAAAAATGGTATAAAAACTGGCGACTTAATATTATCTATAAATCAAGTTCAATTAAAAAATAAAACAATATTAAATAATTTAATTAATAATTTTAAAAAAAATAACCAAAAAGCTATAATTTTAACAGTAAAAAAATCTATAAATGGAGAAATTGTAATATTAAAGATAAATTTGAATAATCTGAAAAAAATTAAAAGATAGATGTCAAATTTTGTTGAAAAACTATTGAAAAAAATATAAAAAGTTATTATTTTTGTTTAAAATAAAAATTTAATTTTAATTTATATTTACAATGAATAACAACGATTTTGTGTATTTTTCTCTAGGTTCAAACTTAGATAATAAAATTAATAATATATTAGAGACTATTGAAAAATTTAAAAAATATAATATAAAGATTATAGAAATTTCACCAGTATACGAGACACCAGCATTACTATTAAAAAATTCTCCAAGTGATTGGAATAGAACTTTTCAAAATTGTGTTTTGAAAGCTGATACAAATATAGAATCTACTGAATTATTGAAAATTTGTAAAAAAATTGAACTAGAATTAGGTAGAGATTTTTCAAAAAAATGGGGCCCAAGACCCATTGATATTGATATTATTTTTTATAAAAATCAAAATATAAATTCTGAAAATTTACAAATTCCACATAAAGAAATTTACAATAGGAATTTTGTATTAGATCCTTTATCTTTTATTTATCCAGAGAAAGCAAGAAATTATTACAAGGTAGGACATCAGCCTTTAATTATGGGAATTTTAAATATAACACCGGATTCTTTTTCCAATGATGGAAAATATAATAATTTTGAAGAATTTATAAAAATATTTAATTTATGGGAGCAAAATCAAATTCAAATTATAGATATAGGAGCGGAATCTACGCGGCCAGGTGCAGAATCTTTAGAGTTTGAAGAAGAATTAAAAAGATTAGAAAAAGTTTTTGATTTCATAAAAAATTATAAATTTAATAAAATAAAACCATTATTAAGTATGGATACATATCATTATAAAACAGCTGAAAAGGCTATAGAAAATGGTTTTAATATAATAAATGATGTTTCTGGTCTTGCGGATGAAAATATGATCGCATTAGCAAAAAATAATAAAGATATAAAATTTGTTTTTATGCATAATTTAGGAATTCCAAGTAATAAGAAAGTAACAATCCCAGAAAATAAAAATGTTATAGAAGAAGTTAAAACTTGGTTAGAAAATAAACTTAATTTATTAGAAAAAAATAATATAAAAAAAGATCAGTTAATTTTTGATATTGGTATTGGATTTGGAAAAACTCCATCACAAGATTTACAATTATTACAAAATATAAAAGAATTTCATAAATTTGGTATAAAAATTCTAGTCGGACATTCTAGGAAATCTTTTATGAAAATATTTAGTAATATGGAAGCAAAAGATAGGGATTTTGAAACTTTAGCAATTTCCTTGAAATTAATGCAAAATGTTGATATTTTAAGGGTTCATACACCTTTAGAGCATAAAAGAGCATTTCTTGGATTTGGACATTTGGAAAATCAATTTATTTAATTTTGTATTTTTTTTTAAAATATATAAAAGATATTATTATTTTTTTAATTTGTTTAAATAATAGTAAAAAGTGGAAAAAATTAAAAATTGGTTTTAATAAAATAATTTAAAAAAGAATAATAAATTTATTAATAATAACAACAAAATAAAATTAGATAAATAATATAAATTTCAATTGTTTACTTAATTTTTTTACTTTTTAAAAAGAAAAAACTAGTAAACAGTAATAGCGTTTTAAACCATCATTAAAAGATGGGTTGAAATACCCAAAATTATCCTTTACTTGACTTTTTAAAAAAAACAACAATAATTTATACACCAGTATGGTATTTATCAACAAATTTAAAATAAAAATGGTAATAAAAAAAAACATTATTAATGACAGCGAGCTAAAAAAGGAATTTGACGTTATTTTACCAGTAGAAATAATTACCACATCAATAGATGAGCGAGCAAAAGACATTCAACAAAGGTATAAATTAGATGGCTTTAGACCAGGAAAAGTTCCTTTGGACTTAATTAAAAAAAGAGAAAAAGAAGAATTATTTTATAGAGGTGTTGAAGAATTAATAAACAACACAGCTAATGATATAGCAGAAGAATATGATTATGAATTAGCTTTACAACCAAAAGTAGATATTAAAGTAATGGATGAAAATAAAGATGTAAACTTTACTGTTATTTTTGAATTAATGCCAGAAATGCCAATAATGAATTTAGATGAAATCAAAGTAGATGAATACAATGTAATTATAGAAGACAAAAATATTAATGAATCAATTAATAAAATTTTAAAAGACCATAAAAAATGGGTAAAAAAAGAGGCCGAATCTAAACTAAATGATTCAGTTAGAATAAATTTTCTAGGAAAGATTGACGGAGAAGAATTTAGCGGCGGTAAATGCGATGACTATCAACTAGAACTTGGAAGTCATTCATTTATAGATACTTTTGAAGATCAATTAATTGGTAAAAAAGAAGGAGATGAAGTAGTTGTTAATGTAACTTTCCCAGATAATTATCATAAAACTTCATTAGCTGGTAAACCAGCAGTATTTGAAGTCAAAATTCTTGAAGTCTTAGAACCAGAAGACGCCGTATTAAACGATGATTTTACTAAATCTAATTTTAATGTTGATAATGTAGAAGAGTTTAAAAAAATAGTAAAAAAAGAATTAGAAAATACTTTTTTAAAATTATCAAAGGAGAATTTAAAATCTAAAATAGTTAAAGAAATTGAGAATCTAGAATTTTCAGTTCCAGAAGGTGTATTAGAAGAAAGATTTTACAACATAAAAACCAATAAAGAAAAAGAAAATTTAAGAAAAGGAATTACAGAAGAGATAAACGAAGAAGAATTAAAAAAAGAAGCAGAAAAAATATCAAGAATTGGATTAATGTTAAATAAAATAGCACAAAAAGAAAAAATTGAAGTTACCGATAATGAAATTACAGAACAAATTATGAAAAATGCTATGGCAATGCCAGGTTACGAAAAAATGATTATAGATTTTTATAAAAAAGACAGAAAAGCTTTAGAAAGTATAAAAAATCAAATATTAGAAGAAAAAATATTAGATTATATAGCTGAAAAAGCAACTAAAAACGAAATATCAATTTCTGTTGAAGATTTTGAGAAAATAATAAATAAATTATAGATTAATTTTTATATGTATAATTTAGAGTTTAAGGAATAATTAATTTTAATTTCTTAAACTTTTTTTAATATTTAAATTTGGAGAATAATATGTCTAACGAAATTTTTGATAAATTATATGAAGATATTGATGGAATGGGAATATCGTGGGAGGCTAGAAATAAATTAAAAGAAGAGGAAATAGAACATTTAATTTATGGTGAAATGAGTTATAATAGTTTAAGTGATATACTTAACGAAAAAAAAATTAAAAATTATATTTCGAATTGCTCAAATCTTTGTGATTTAGGTAGTGGGACAGGAAGAATTGTTATTGGTTCATCTTTAATATTAGATAATTTAAAATCTTGCAGCGGTATTGAAATATTAAAAGAATTATACGATACTTCAAATGAAGTTGTAAAAAAATATTCAAAAATCAATGAAGAAAAGGCAAAAAAAATTAATTTTATAAATGATAATTTTTTTAATGTTGATTTGTCAAAATATGATTTAATTTTTATGCATTATCCAATGAAAACAGCTGATGATTTATATTTACAGTTAGAAGAAAAAATGAAAAAGGAATTAAAAAAAGATTCTGTAGTAATTTCTGTAATAGAATGGCTTAAAGATGAAGATGTATTTAAAAAAATCGCTGTAAAAACTGTTGATTGTGATTATTCTAATTCAACTGTTAGATATTATGTAAAATATTAATTAATTTATAATAGTTCCAACTCCGTTTTTTTAATAAATTTTTTATATCCATAAAAAAACTAAATTGAAACTATTATAATTTTTTATAAAATCTTCTCAATCAAAGAATCTAAAATTTAAAAATATT
>CATOJU010000064.1 GCA_951800555.1 uncultured Rickettsiales bacterium
ATTTAAAATAGTTGAATTAAGCTTCTATAAATATATATTAAAAATACAATTTACATTATATATTTTTAAAAAATTTTGACAAAAAAATATTTATGAAAAAACTTGAAAACTAAAAATTTTATATCTATAATTTAATTATTAATTTATGAAATATTTATAGAAGTGTTAATTAACAAGGTAAAATAAAAATGATAAATAATCAAACAGTATTATGTATATTAGATGGTTGGGGAATTCCGTTGATAGGAGAAGAAGAATATTCAGCAATAAATAAAGCAAAAACTCCATTTTTTGATTCTTTATTGGCAAATTATCCAAACACGCAATTGGAGGCATCAGGTTTAAGTGTTGGTCTTCCAGATGGACAAATGGGTAATTCCGAAGTTGGTCATACAAGTATAGGAGCTGGGCGAGTTATTTTTCAGGACTTGCCAAAAATAAATAAAATTGTTTTAGATGGAAAAATGAAAAAAAATAAAATCCTAAAAGATTGTATTAAAGTTGTTAAAAAAACTAAAGGAAATATTCATATTTTGGGACTATTTTCTGATGGTGGGGTTCACTCACATATAAATCACATAATAGATGTTGTAAAAGTTTTAGCTAAGGAAAAAATTAATGTATTTATTCATTGCTTTTTAGATGGCAGAGATACGCCGCAAAAATCAGCTTTAAATTATTTACAAAAATTTAATGAAGAAACTGAAAGGTTTGATAATGTTAAAATAGCAACTTTGAGCGGCAGATATTATGCTATGGATAGGGATAAAAATTGGGATAGAGTTAAAAAATCCTATGATGTTGTAGTAAATGGTGTAGATGAAGATTTTTCAATAAATCCCCAACATATAATAGAGGAATCTTATTTAAATGGCATTACGGATGAATTTATAGAACCAGTAGCTGTAAATAATTATAAAGGTATGAAAGATGGTGATGCATTTATTTTTTGTAATTTTAGAGCAGACAGAGCTAGAGAGTTATCGCAAGCTTTAGGACAAGAAGAATTTGAAGGATTTAAAAGGGATAAAATTGTAAAATTTTCCTATAAAATTCAATTTACTGAATATTCAAAAGAACATAGTAAATATTTAAAAACTATGTTTCCAGCAGATGAAATTAAAAAATCTTTAGGTGAAATAGTTTCTAAAAAAGGTTTAAAGCAATTAAGAATTGCGGAAACTGAAAAATATGCACATGTTACATTTTTCTTTAATGGTGGAGTAGAGAAAGAATTTGAAGGAGAGGATAGAATTTTAGTAAAATCACCTGCTGTTGCTACTTATGATTTACAACCGGAAATGTCTTGTAGAGAAGTTAATGCAAAATTAATTGAGGCTATTAAAAATAAAAAATATGATCTTTTAGTTGTAAATTTTGCAAATCCCGATATGGTGGGACATACTGGAAGTATGGAAGCTACAATAAAAGCTATTGAAGCTATAGATGAAGAATTAAAAAAATTAGTTGAAACAGTTTTAGAAGAAAATGGGACTATTTTTATAACTGCTGACCATGGAAATGCTGAAAAAATGATAGATAAAGAAAAAAATCAACCTTGTACAACACATACTACAAATAAAGTTCCATTTATTGTTGTTAGTAATAATTTAAAAAATGTAAAATTAAGGGAAAAAGGAACACTTTGTGATATAGCCCCAACTATTTTAAAAAATATGAAATTATCAGTTCCTTTTGCTATGGGTGGTAAAAGTCTATTAAAAAAATAATATATAATTATATGTATTAAATTTTAATACATATAATTTTTTTTATTATATGTTATTTTTGTTATAGTTTTTATTTCTTAACAATTTTTTTAAAATAAAAATTAATCTATAAATTTGAGTTAATATTTTTTGTACTAACTCAAATTTTTAAAAAAATAAATATTAAAAATTATATTTAATATTCTACTTTATCAGTTTTTTTAGCCCATTCTTCAAAAACTTTTATAGCCGATTCTCTACCTAATTGTTCCATAGGTATAGATCTTTCAAATTTATTCTTTTCAAATTCTTTATAAATAAAATCATCATCAAAATTTATATTTGCAGCATCTTCTTTTGTATTTGCATAATAAATTTTTTCAATTCTTGCCCAATAAATTGCAGCAAGACACATAGGACAAGGTTCGCAAGATGTATAAAGTTCACAACCACTTAAATCAAAAGTATTTAGTTTTTTGCAAGCGTTTCTTATAGCTGTAATTTCAGCGTGAGCTGTTGGATCATTAGAACTTGTAACGTTATTAAAACCTTCTGCTATTATTTCATTATCTTTTACTATAATAGCTCCAAATGGCCCGCCAAAATCATTTCTCATACCGAAAGATGATCTTTCTATCGCTTTTTCCATTAATTCTTCTTTGTTCATTTTTGAATTATTTTTATTCTCTAATATAGAATTTTATAAATAATAATTGATTTTTTCAATATTAATTTTAAACTTTTATCAAAATAAATAATTTATTTATGATTTTTGAAATTAAAAAAAGAGTTTGCTTTTCCGACACGGATGCAGCAGGTATAGTATATCACTCAAAATATTTAGATTTTTGTGAAGAAGCTAGATTGGAATTTTTTATTTCAACTGGTTACACCCAAAAAATATTAAAAGAGAAATTTAATTTAATATTTGTTTTAAAAAACTGTGAAGTTAATTTTCATAAACCAGCAAGAGTAGAAGATCTGTTAAAAGTTACCATTGAGGAAATGATTTTAAAACAGCCAGTAATTCTAATGAAACAAAATATATATTTAGAAAATACTTTATTAGTTTCTTGTAATTTAAGACTTGTTGCTTTAAATAATGAATTTAAGATAGTTAGAAAATTACCAAATGAAATCCAACAAATATGTGCTACCATATATTAATTATTGATGACGATGATAGAATAAGAGATTTACTAAAAAAATATTTAATTAAAAATGGTTTTTTAGTATCCAGTGTTTCTAATGCAGCAAAAGCTAGAAAAATTATGGAAAAATATATTTTTGACCTAATGATAGTGGATTATATGATGCCTAATGAGAGCGGTATAGAGTTTTTAACAAGTATCAGAAAACAAGAAAATAATACGCCAGCTATAATGCTAACAGCATTAGGAGAAATAGAAAATAGAATTGAAGGATTAACTGCAGGAGCAGATGATTATTTGCCAAAACCATTTGAACCAAAAGAATTAGTTTTAAGAATAAATAATATATTAAAAAGAATTAATAAAAATAATGGTGAAGATATATTTATTTTTGATGATTTTCAATTTAATATTAAAAAAAATGAATTATATAAAATTAACAGATGTGGAAATAAAAATTTTTAATATTTTTGTTAAAAATGCGAATATTATATTAACAAGAGAAGAATTATGTAATTTACTAGATAATGTTATAAATGAAAGAACTATTGATGTACAAATAACCAGATTAAGAAAAAAAATTGAAAACGAACCAAAAAATCCAAAATTTTTAAAAACTATAAGAAATAAAGGATATTTATTTAGTATTTAAAAAAAATTCTTGATTTTTATAAATTATTTTAATAATTAAGTAATAATTATTATATAATTAATAATTATTTTGGGATAAATATGACTTTCAAGAATGAAAGAGAGGGGCAGATGGAGTTCTACTCTTTATTAAAAAAAATTGATGGTACCATACCAGAATATGGAGATTTTACCGATGGTATCATAAAGGGGACTATTCTTGAATTTAAGTTAAAAATTGATAACATCAATGCAACATTATCGCAAACAATAAAATATTTATCCAGAAAAAGAAATAATGGAGGAGATATTCCTTCGCAAATTTTATTAATATCTTTAAACGAAGAAAAAGCTTTTTTATTTAATTCTGAAAATTTTTTAAAAGAAATAGAAAATCAATATACAGGTTCTGCTAGTACAAATAATAATTCATTTTTTACAAATATAAAGCCTAAAGAAATAAATTATAAAAATAACTTAATTGAAATTGTAAATATTTTAAAAAATGAAAAATACCTAAAAGTTCACATAGATTTATTTTGTGTATATGGTTATGCTAAAAAGTTTTATAGCGAAAATTCAAAAAGAACAAAAATTGATTTTTTTAATGAGTTAAGAAATCCAAAAATATTAAATATTTATAAATGGGAAGGAAAAGACGAAGATTTTAAATATATTATGGACTGTTTAAATGATAGCCAACATAAAAAAGAACTTGGAGCCTTCTATACCCCAAAGGAATATGTTAGGTTATCAACTAAAATGGTTAGAGAAGCAATAAAAAGAATTAAAGAGGAAACAACTAATGATTATATAATTTTAGATAGATGTGCCGGTACAGGGAATTTAGAACAATTTTTAACAGATAAAGATATAGATGAAATTACTATTGAGGAATTAGATAATTACTTAGACGAAGAAACAAAAGAAAAATATTTACAAAGTTTAGATAAAATATTATTGTTGCTATCAAAAGAAAAAAATATTGACAAAATAACATTAGGAGAATTAAAAGATTATGAAGGAGATATTAAAATAAGAGATTATTTTTTTGATAATGAATTATCCCATTGCATAGTTAATACATATGAATTAAAAGAATGGATTGTCTTGAATAATCTTATTGGAAATAAAGTAAGAATGATTATTCCACCGCCGGGTAATATAAAAAAAGATGAGAGTTTAGTTTCTGGTGGTGATGCTTTAAGTGAATATTTTGTAACTGGTCAATATAATCTAGATGAAATTCAAAATCAGAAAAATATTAAAGAATATTTTGATTGTATAAGAAAATTAAATAGTTATGTAAGTGATGAAAAAATAAATGTGATAATTTTGGAAAATCCACCGTTTAGAGATACCACTACAAATTCAAATGGAAAAGCTTCAAAAGGTTTTACAAATTTTGTAAAAAATGAAATGAAACGAAATGGTATAAAAGGTTCTATACTTAATGATTTATCAAATCAATTTATTTGGTCAGCACAAAATTATTACTTGAAAAAAAGAAATGATTATTTTATATTATTTAGCCCCGTAAAATATTTTAAATCTTGTAATCTATGTAATAAAGCTTTTATTGATGGATATCTATTAAATAGAAAGCATTTTCACGCAACTGCAAGCACTATAAGTTTAATTTTATGGCAAAATATAAATAGGCAACAGGAAGAATTTGAATTAAAAGCTTATGATATAAATAAAAATGAAAAAATGGAGTTTTTAAATAAAATAAAAATTAAAAAAGTTTATAAAAAATTTATAATATATAAAGATAAAAGAATATTTAATAATGATGATATAGGCATTTGTTGTAATTCAGCTGGGTATGAAGAAAATAATAAAAAACATAATAAAAGACCATTATATAATAAAAATATAGTTGGATTTTTGGATTGTCACAGTTTTGGAATAGATCCAAAAGTTAGAAACTTAACAAGATGTATAAATTACCAGTCTTTAACACAATGTTATGGTTTTTATCTCCGTTCTGACAATTACATCACAAAACTCCCTTTATTCTGTGCTAAACTTTACCCTCAAGAAAACTGGTATGAAAAAAACATTTATTTTACAACAGCAGACAAAGGTGAAGAATATTTACAAGATAAAGATTTATTAAAGTATTGTTTTATTTATACTTGTCTTTGTAGACAAAATAAATGCATTTCATTTAATGGTAGTGATGGTAGATTTTATAAAAATGAATTATGTTTTAATGAAAATACTATAGCTATTAATGATTTAAAGACTTTTGAATTAAATAATAATGAAGAAGAATTGATGAAAATATGGGCTGATATTTTAAAAGAAGCAAAGAAAACTAAAAATTATAATAAAGAATTTACCTATGGTTTATATCAAATTGATGAAGAATTAAATTCTTATTATAAACTTGATATAAATGGTAATAAAGTTTATTCTAATAATAAGAATTATTCAAATAAAAATAATAGCCGTATCTATTATGATTATGTAAATTTAAATGGTAATATCAATGTTTTAAAGGAAAAATTAAAACAATATTATAAAAATTATATACAGAATAAGTTGTTTGAGTATGAATTATTGAAATAATCTAGATATATAT
>CATOJU010000065.1 GCA_951800555.1 uncultured Rickettsiales bacterium
TTTTATGTATATTATTTTGAAAAAGTGGATCATAACGATTTTTAAATGAATATTCTTTTTCCTAAATTAATATTAATAATTTATTATATCAAATGATTGAATTTAATTAATAATCATATAAATATTAAAGATTTAATTAATTCTTTTGTGGGGGAAGTACAAAATCTAGAAAAATTAGAAATTTCAGGAGAAATAAAAAAGGTTTATAATATAGAACTAATATCTTTAATAAAAAATGAATTAGAAAAAATAAATAAAAATACAGTCGGTGATAATTTAAGTAACAAATTGGAAGATATAAAACAAAAGCGAGAAGCTTTTAAAGAAATGAATGATAAACTTAAATCATCTAATAGTCGTCGTGATAAAGATTTTCCTGAATTAGAAAATTTAAAAATTAAATTAGATGAACTTTTTAAAATATATGAATCTCCCCAAGAAATAATGTCTAATTTAAAAGAACAAATCGAAGATTTAAAAAATTCAGAACTTAAAATAAAAAAAGCACTAGAAGAACAAGTAAAAATTCTTAAAGATAAAAATGATAAAGATGAATCATTTTTAATAAGTGAAAGAGAAGATGCAATTTCCGATTTGATAACTTATACCGAAAATGATAAAAAATTTAATATTTTAACTCCTACAGAAACGCAAGATTCAGATCTATCTACAATTGATTTTTCTAACGAAAATAATTTTTCTAACGAAAATTTTAAATCTAAAATTTTAAAACAAAAATCATTTATTGAAAATTTAAAAAAATCACAAATAGATGAGCAAAAACAAAAAGAATTTGTAGAAAAGTTGAAAGAAGAAAATTCTACTATAATAGAACAAAATGATAAATATAGCAAATTAATAGATGAAAAAATTAAATTTCTAAAAGAAATGGAAGATGATTTGGATAAAATTATTCAACCAAATGCAAGTAATATTCTTAACCCTTAATAAATTCAACAAAAAACAAGGTAGAGTCAAAACTCTACCTTGTCAAATTCATCAATTAAATATATAAAAATACATCAATCTCCGAAATCTACATCATAATTACTCAAATGCAATTGCTCTTTTAATTCCTTTTTACATTCCTCTAATCCTTCTTTACTCAAAGCTTCGCATCTAACTGTCATTTGAGGGCTTGTACTCGAATTCCTACACAACCACCAACCATCTGCTTTATTTACTCTAGCTCCCTCAACAGTACAAACCTCACGACCTTGAACTTTTATTCTATCTGCTATGGCATTTGGAACTGTGAATTTATCAATATCGTTAGATTTTATATTAATTTTTTTTGTAGAATATGTAATTGGAAAAGCTTTTTTTATATCTGATAATTTTTCACTTAAATTTGATAAAATATTTATCAATTTTACAGATGCATATAAAGCATCATCATAATTGTGATTTTCGCCAAAAAATATATGACCACTTGTTTCTCCAGCAAGTTTAATATTATCTTTTTTCATTTTTGCTTTTTGTACAGAATGTCCTGGTCTCCACATTATAGGAATACCACCGTATTCTGCGATATCATTATATAAAGTTAAACTTGCAGATACTTCTGACATAACTTTTTCTCCCGGATTTGATTTTAAATAATCTCTTGCAAATATACTTAATAATTGGTCTCCATAAAGCATATATCCCTCATCATCAACTATTCCTATCCTATCTCCATCTCCATCAAAACCAATACCACAATCGCAATGATTTTTTATTACTTCTTCGCTTAACATTTTCATATTTTCTGGTACTTCTGGATTTGGATGATGATTTGGAAAATTTGGATCAACTGTATTGCAAATAGTTATATGTTTTCCAGGTAATTGTTTAACAAGATCATCAATAATAGATGCTACTGCGCCATTGCCAGCATCCCAACATATTTTTAATTCTTTTTTATTATCTTTATTTAAAATATTTAATAAAAATTTAAAATAATCTTCTTTTACATCTAATTCTTCAATTTTTCCTAACATATTATTTTCTATAAACTCTCCTTTTTCCGCTATTTTACCAAGTTCTTGTATATCTTCTCCCCAAATTGGATCTTCATTTGTAAGCATTTTAAAACCATTATATTCGGGTGGATTATGCGAAGCTGTAACTATTAAACCTGCATCCTTTTTTAAAAATTGTATAGCGAAATATACCATAGGTGTTGGAGCTAATCCTATATTTGTTATATCAATACCACATTCTGTCAAACCTTTTGTAACTTCGTTTGAATAATCTTTTGATGTAAATCTTGCATCATAACCAATAACACAGTTTTTTTTATTCATTTTTGATAGCATTGTGCCATAACTTTTTCCGACAAAATAGGCATCAATTTTGTTTAAGTCTTTATTTACGACACCCCTTATATCGTATTGTTTTAAAATAGATTTTTCAAAAATATGATTTATCATATAAATAAATTTTTTTTATTAAATATTAATAAATATAAGTTATAAGAATTAAAAATCAATTAAAAATAAAATTTAAAAAGTTTTACTATATTTCTTAAGATTAATAAACAACCCCGATGCAGAGCATACTGGGTATTCTTAGAATAAAAAGAAAGATTCGAAGAAGGTTTAAAAAGAAGAGATAAATTTATTTTGGAAAGGACAATAAAAAATTTTAATAAAAAAATTATTACTAAAAATAATTCTAAAATATATACCTAAAAACATAATATCTTATATACTTTCATAAATTTTTCTATTATATAAAAATATAGCAAAAATATATTCAATAGAATGGAAAAAAATTTATCTTCTTTGCAGAAACATATTTATAAAAATAATCTTTCATATTTTATTCAAAGAAGTTTTTATATAGTTAATCAAGGAATAAAATATAAACATAATTGGCATATAGATGCTATAGCTGAAGCTTTAAATCAAGTTTATAATGGTAATATAAAAAAACTAATAATAAATATGCCTCCAAGATATTTAAAATCTTTTTGTGTAAGTGTTGCTTTCCCGGCTTGGATTTTAGGAAATAACCCTGAAAAAAGAATTATAGTTGCAAGTTATTCAGAAAAACTTTCTTTGAAACATTCAACGGATTGTAGATTAATTTTGGAGAATGAATGGTTTAAAGATATTTTTAAAAATTGCATTTTAAGTAAAAATCAAAACGAAAAGTATAAATTTTCTACAACTTTCAATGGTTATAGATTTGCTACTTCTATAAATGGAACTTTAACTGGAGAAGGTGGTGATATTTTAATTGTTGATGATCCACATAATCCACAAGATGTTTTGAATAATAAATATAGACAAAAAACTATTGATTGGTATGGAAATACTTTTAGCAGTCGTTTAAATAATAAAAAAACTGGGGCGATTATAATAGTAATGCAACGATTACATAATGAAGATTTAAGTGGTTATTTGTTAGAAAAAGGTGGCTGGATTCATTTAAATTTGCCAGTTTTATTTGAAGAAAACACAAAAATATCGATTGGGAATTTTTCTAAAATTATAAAAAAGGGTGAATTATTATTTAAGGATAGAGAGGGAAATGAAGAGGTTGAAAAAATAAAATTAGATATGGGTACTTATACTTTTAACGCTCAATACCAACAAAGACCTATGGTTGAAAATAGTGGAATATTTAAAAAAGAATGGATAAAATATTACTATAAAAATATGAATTTTGAAAATATATATTTAAGTTTTGATACCGCTATAAAAACTGGGGTAAATAATGATCCTACTGTTTGCACCATTTGGGGAGAATATAAAAATAATTATTATCTAATTAATGTTTTTAGAAAATGGTTAGAATATCCAAATTTAAAAAGAGAGGCTATAAATTTAATAGAAAAATATGAACCCTTGGCTGTTTTAATAGAAGATAAAGCAAGTGGACAATCTTTAATCCAAGATTTGAAAAATATTATAAAATCAAATATTATTCCTATAAAAGTTACAAAAGATAAAATAACGAGGTTCGCTAGTATAACTCCATTTTTTGAGAGTGGTAGAGTTTTTATATTAGAAAATAGCCCCTGGCAATTTGATTTTGAATATGAACTAATGAGTTTTCCAAATATAAAACATGATGACCAGGTAGATTCAGTAAGTCAGTTTCTTAATTGGGTTAAGGTAAAGGGAATTTATAGAGATGTTAGAGTTAGAAAATTATGAAATATTTTAAGGTTTTCTAAAAAATTAATATGAATTAAAAAACTATAATTAATGATTGATGTATAAAAATTAGTTTTCACTTGACATTTATTAAAAATTTTTATATAATACTTTTATATAAATTAAAATAAAGGATATTAATGTATAGTAATAAACCGAGATTAGAAATTGATTATATCAAAAAAATAGATTTTACCTTAAGGAAAGAAATTATAAATAAAATAAAAAATAAAGAAAACACGCAGAATGTTGATTTAAAAATAATTAGAGGTGTTCGCGATAAGGAAACATTTTTTTATTTTGATAAAGATAATTTTATAACTAATTATAAACCTGTATATAGATGCGAATATAAGAATAAGAATGGGGAAAATGTAGTTTATTATGTAAAACCAGTTATTACTAATCTTAATGATTATTCTTCAAAATGTTCTAATAGTAATGAGGAAACAGAATTTTCATTGATAGAAATGGGTGCTATGGGTTATACAATACCAGAATTTATATATTCTAAAGATGTGGTAGTTAATGTAAAAGGTTTTAAAACTAAAGAAGAATATAATACTACTGGGAATACGACTAAAACTAAATTTAATATTTCAATTAATAAAGACAGAAGGAATGATAATACAATAATTAAATTTGATATTTTAACTACTAAAAACGTTGAGGAATTTATTGATAAAAAATATTTAAATTCGAATAAAGAAATTATTGAAATTCCAGAAATTGAAGCTATTGATAGATTAATTCTACAATTATATGAAATAAATGATAATAAAACTGCAAATGTAAAAATATATAAAAAAATAAATAATAAAAATAAACACATTTTTTTTGATCCAAATATTTATTATAATATAAATGATTTAACTATGTATTATCATTTTATTCAAATGGCGTTTTTTCAAAATCGTATTGGGAAAAATTTTAGAAATGCTAATTTTGGTGCTCTAAAAAATAATAATACTTTTGAATATCATACTATTAAAATTTTAGTTGATTTTTTTAAAGACCAAATAAAAGAAAAAAAACAATTTAAAAAATATTTTGAATACAAAAAGATGTTAGAAGATTTTAATTCTTTAACTTTAAACAATTTAATAGCAATTGGAAAATATTTTAAAATAATTTATAATAAAAATAAAATTGATTATTTTAGTAATTACAGATTTTGTACTTTTTTAGAGCAAAGAAAAGAAAAAATTATAAAAAAAGAAGAAGCAGTTAGACAATTACTGAAAAAGGCTTATTATTATAAAAAAAATAAAAAAATTATATGTGAAAAATTTAAAAAGTTTAATAATAAAATTGATGGTTATTTACAAGATGTTTATACGCAGGATTATCAACCAGTTATACTTAGTAATTTAGTTGGTGAAACCTATGGTAATATGTCGATATTAAATTTTAAACAACCAAAAGGTATTTTGGATTTAAAAGAAAGAGAAAATAGTGATATTAAAGTAAAGCAATTGTATAAAGAAAATAAAAATAGAAAACTTGAGGATATGTTAATAATGGTTGATAAAAATAAAATTCCATCTATAAAATCAAAAGAAGATAGAAGAGTAATTCAAAATATAATATTAAATGAACTAATATATTTAGCCAATACTAATAATATATCTATTACAGAATTATCCTGTATAATATTAAAATCAATAAATAATGGAGGTATTGAACTTTTAAACAAAAATGAGAGAGATATTTATAGAAAATTTAAGGAAAATATGGAAAATAAAGGTCTTTATTCTACCAAAAAAATAAAAAATCAATATAATAACAATATTAAATTTGAAAAATTTGGTGGTTTAGAACTAAAAGATTTATCAAAAAGTTTTATTGAATTACTTGTTGACAATAAAAAATATTTTAATGTTAGATTTGAAAAAGATCAA
>CATOJU010000066.1 GCA_951800555.1 uncultured Rickettsiales bacterium
TAATTATATTTTAATAAAATAGAATTTACCAATTAAATAATTAAATAAAAAAATGCAAACAGAAAAAAAAAGAAAAATTTTAAATTTTATATACGAGAAATGGCATAATCAAGAAGGAAATGAAGGAATTTTTGATTTTTTTAATAAAGAATTTGAAGATATAGCGAATAGGGCTTTTTTAGATTTAACTAGAAATATAGAAAAAAATGACAACCTTCATTATCTAATAAGAATTGCAGGACAATCCGGTAGTGGAAAAACTACCCAACTAATGCCGGCTATAAAAACTAATCTTGATAAAATGAAACAAAATTATGTACTATTGGCTGTTAGATTTTTTGCAAAATATCATCCAAATTATAACGAACTTTTAAAAACATATGGAGATAGTCTAATAAGGGAAAAAACTAATGGATTTGCTTTGACTTTACTTATAAAAGTTTTAGAAAAATTAATAGAAAATAAATATAACATTTTATTCGAGGTAACACTTTTAGAACCAATTTTCGAAGAATACTTAATAAAAATTTCAAAAAAAAATAATTATAAAATAAATTTTAATATTTTATCCATACCATTAAAATTATCTAATCAATGGATAGAAAAAAGGCAAAATAAAGAAGGAAGTGAAATAAATAGAGTTGTTTTTAAAAGTAGTTCTTCGTACTTTTATGAAATATTACCTAAAGCTTTAAAAATATTAATAGATAATAATGAAATTTTTGACAAAAATGACTCCATTATAATGTGGAATGCCTTCGACGAAAGCCCCTGTTTAAAAACCAATATTTTTAATGAAAAAATTTTAAATATTTTTGAAAAATTTAGAAAGATTGATGTTATAGATATTACAAATGAGAAAAAACTTTTGGAATCAAAGATTATTTTTTATAATAATTTTTATAATAATAATTTAATTTTGTAACTAATAAAATAGTTTTTAATAAAATTTTTTATTTCCAATAATCTTTAATATTTTTAAAATTCTGTATAAAAATTTTGCATTGTAATTTTTATACAGAATATTTATTTTTTAACTATAATTAAAAATTAGTATTCTAGACCTAAAAAATTAATAAAAACAATTTATCTATTGGTAAAAGAAAAACGATAATAATTCTTCAACAAACTTTCCCCGTGAATTTTATCAATAAATGGTTTTACATAGGTAGTTTTACATTCTTTACTATCTTTTGCTAAAATTTCTTCTTTTTCAATCAAATCAAAATTTCCAAGCATATTTAAAAAATCATTTTTACAATTTTTTAATTCTTCTTCTTGTTTTAACAATAATAAATTAAAATTTTCTTTATCTTCAAAACTTAGAGCAGATAATTTTTTGCATTCTTCTTTATTTATTTCATTTAATTTATCGATAAAATCTTTATTAATTTCTTCAATTTCATTTTGAAACGCTTTTAATTCTAATTCATTTTTTATTTTTTCATTACCATTTTTATTAACAACATATTTTTGATAAAGATCGCTTCCTATTCCAATAGTTGCAACATCAAAAAAACTACCAACTATTCCCTTAGTTATACCAGTAATTGTATTTTTAAAATTATTAAAATAATTTAAAAAAAATTTTTCTTCTTTAAATTGTGGATATTTTATATACAAATTTTTAATTTTTCTTTGAATTTGAATTTCTAAAGCCTTTTTTTTCAATTTTATATAATCATTAATCAAAATAGATTGCTTAGTTCTATTATTATTAATTAATTTATTCTGCAATTTATTCTTTATTTCGTTATGTTCATATATTTTTTGTTTAATAGCAGTATTAAAACTACTTTTAAAAATACTATTTTTAAATATTTTACTTTGCAATTCTAGTGAATTTTTACTTTCTATTCTATCAAAACCTTTTAAATTATTTTTTCTTGTAAATAAATTTTTAATTTTATTAAATGGGTATAAAATTATTTTAATAGTATTATCTTTAATTTTCCTAAAATTCTTTACAAAAAAATTTTCTTTTCTATTTTTTTCTTTTTTATGATATTTTATAGGATTAAGAAAATAACTTTTTTTATCAAATTCATTTTTTATATCATTAGCAATAGTAATGGCACCAGTAGTTCCTATTATTGTAGAAACCTTTCCTTTTGTTATTTTTGTTCCTATATAGGTTGCAATTCCTTTTGCAGTTATTTTTAAAATTGGAGTGGCCCAAGATTTTATAGTACTTTCTATATCCGGTTTAAGTTCTATTGCTTTTTTTATTGAATTATAATAAATTGTTTCATATTTTGTTAAAAATTTTTTATCATCATTATTAATATACTTAAATTTTTCAGGATTTATATCATATTTTTTACTTAAAATATTTGCATATTCAATTAAAGCTTCTGCTTTTAATTCTTTTAACGGTACATCTAATGATTTTCTTTCCAAAAAGCTATAATTATTTTTTATACAATTTTTAATATTTTTTAAGTTTTCTTCTGCTATTTTTTCCTGAAAATCTATATCAAAATTATTTTCAAGTATTAATTTTGAATAAGTATTAGCTTTCGAAATATAACCATCTATTGTTCTAGGTTTAATTTTAGATAAATTTTTAATACTATCAACTAAATTAGAATAATATTCTTTATTAAAATTTTTATTATTTTCAATTAAAATTAAAACTTTTAATATTTTAATTTTATTTATTAAAATTTTCTTTAAATATTGTTTATATATATCTTTTCGGGATATTTCAAAGCAATAATTTGACATATTAATATAATCTTCACTTTTTAAAA
Organism: uncultured Rickettsiales bacterium; assembly: GCA_951800555.1. Classification (GTDB taxonomy): domain Bacteria; phylum Pseudomonadota; class Alphaproteobacteria; order Rickettsiales; family UBA1997; genus CATOJU01. Next base: position 2,754 of record CATOJU010000066.1, read on the forward strand.
AATTATCTACTGCAAAATTAATATCTTCAAAACTAAATATTTTAGTATCTTTTTTTAGTATATTTTTTATATCTTTGCTAATTATAGGTTGTCTATATGCTATTTCTACATTATTAAAATCTGTTTTTTTCTCCGCTATAAAATTTAAAGTTTTATCATTCAAAGCATTCAAAATATTTTGATTTATATTTGCAAGATATTCCATAGGAATATTTTCTATACTTTCTATTGTTTTTTCGTTTATATATTTAATTAAATTACTACCAAAAAATTTAATTTTATCATTTTTAATTAATAAATTTAATTGATCTGAAGTTAAATGTTGTAATTGTTGGTTTGTAAATGATTTGAATGTTGAATTTTTAAAATTATTTAAATTTTCTGGACTAATTGTAGCAATAGCTTCTGGCTTTATATATTTAAAGTTTTTTTCAAAAAGCTTAATTTGTTTTAAGTTAAAAGATGAAAAATTACTAATATTATTAACTAAATATTTATTATTTGCAATATTTTCTATTATTTTTTTATTTAAAAGATATAATTTATTTCGATTATTTAAACTTTCAATTTGAGTTTTTATAACACTAAAAATTGGTCTATTGCTAATAAAATTTATAGAATATTTATAAGAAAAATCAACTTTTTCCTTGTTAAGTTCCTTTAATACATCATCAGGTAAATATTGTAATTTATTATTTAAAATTAAATAATCTATATTATCTTTATTTATATTTTTAAGTTGTTCTGGCGTGAAAGATTCTAAAGTTTCTGGTTGTAATTTTTTAAATTCTTCATTGGGCAAATTATATATAATTTCATCATTTATATAACTCAAAAAACTTTTATTATCAATATATTTTTTTGATAGAATATTTAAAATTTCACCATCAAGATATTTACCAATAAATGACGGAAAATTTTTCAGCTCTTCAATTGAAGTAATATTATCTATAATATTTATAATTTCACTATTACTGGTATTAAGTGTTTTAAATAAAAAACCAATCTCTTTTATATTCCTTATTTTTTCTAAATTCTTCATAATTTTTCTTTTTTCCACTGTTTTCAAGTATAGCTAAATTACATGAAAAAGCAAAGAAATTTACAATATATAATATATATTATTATTTTATATATACTAATAATATATATTAATCCAATAATATATTAAAGATTATAATTATTATATATAAATAATGAAATTTTATTTTAAAATGTAATAAATTTAATGATTTTGGCAGAGAGGAAGGGATTTGAACCCTCGATACTCTTGCAAGTATAGCAGTTTTCGAGACTGCCCTATTCAACCACTCTAGCACCTCTCTATAAAAAGTATATTAATCTTTTTAAAAAAAATAGCAAGAAAAATTTGTTTAAAGATTAATTTTTTACAATTTTTGTTTTTATTATTTTTTTATAAATTAGTTTTATTAATAAAAATATAAAACAACAGTATATACTACAGTTAAAAACTATTGATTTTTAATAAATAACTTTATATTATGATTTTATATTCAATTTATAATTATTAATAGGAGAAGAAAGTGGAAGAAAAAATAATAAGAAAATTTCAAGAAGCATTAGATAAATCTTACAAAAAATATTTTAAAAATGAAGAAGATAGTATTTCTTTAACGGATTTAGATAAAATTGAAAAACTTATTGAAAAAGATCAGACATTAAGGGGAACTATAAAAAAATTACTTAAAAATTGTGATGGAAGTGTTATTAATGATAAAATTATATTATTACTTTCTAATTTTTATTTAAAAAGAAATGAAAAGGGAGATTTAGAAACTGCAAAAGAATGTCTTGAGAAAGTTATTAATAAAAAAAATCCAGAATATAAACTCCAAAAAAATGAAATTACAAAAGCACAAGAAGCTATTATTATATCAAAAGAAACTGAAATTTTATTAAAAGAAGCTAATAATTTAAAAAATAAAGGTAAAGATGAAGAGGCTATTAAAAAATATCAAAATTGTATAATTGGTTTTTATTCAACAAAAAATTTACCAAAAATATCAGAATGTTTTTCAGAAATTGTTAGTTTGACTGGTGACTATGCAATTTTAGAAAAATTAAAATTATTATGTAAAGTTATTGATCCACATGTTTCAAGTAATAATATTACATCAAAAGATATAAAATTGGCTGTCGAAACTTATTTTGAATTTGCAGAAATAGCCATAAATAATATTTTAGAAGAAGATGGACCAAACAAAGAGCAAGAGTTGAATAATATTTTTAGAAACATTGGACACGCTATAGATGGTATAAAAGGTGATTTTTCTGAAATAAATAATAAAAATGATTTATTGTCTAGTTTTTATTCATATTTAATGGGAATATTTGATATAGACTTTACAATTATAAACCCAAGTTATGAATTAATTAATATGCTTCATGTATTTTCAAAAAAAGGTAGTGTTTATTGTTATGGCACAGAATTCAATAAGATTTTCATAGAATTAAAATCAAAATCAAAAGAAGATATTGGAACAGAAAGAATAAATTTTATTTCTAGAGAAAAAGAATTAAGGAAAGAATGTTATGAAAATAATAAGTCTCATTTTTTTGCTTTAGAACTATTACCTTTTACTCTTGAAACTGAAAACATTGATGAAATGAGAGAAATATTTAGTGAATATAAAAATCGTCTTGAATCAATAAGAGAAGATAAGAGTAATTTTAGTGTTGGGTGTGGCGAAATGTATAGAATATTTAATAATATAGCAAGTAATAAAAAAATAAAAATTAATACAATAAAAAAATTTAAAAAAGAAATAGAAGAATTATGCGATATATATCCCTATGGTTTTAATTATGGAAATGGTGATATAACAGATTATTATAATATTATTTTAGATGAAAAAGAATTTATTAATATTTTTGAAAGTTTTAAAGAAGAAAATCTTTCTGAATTAACAAATGATCTAAAATCAAAATCCTTTAGCGATTTTTGTAATGGTTTAACTTCAAAAGATGAAATATCAAAAAAATTAGAAAAATTTTTTGAAAAAATAATTAATAATGAGGATAAATTTGAATATCATATTTTTGAGTTAAATAGAGTAGACCTTGAAAGATTGGAAAACTTATGTCCTAAATACAAAGGTAGAACAAATAAATTATTAGAAAAAAAACTTCTTGAAAAATTTGAAAAAAATGTAGATTTTTTTAATGAACTTTCGAATAAAAATGAAATTGATGAAGATACAGAAAAGGAAATAAATAGAACATTA
>CATOJU010000067.1 GCA_951800555.1 uncultured Rickettsiales bacterium
AAATATTTATATACTTTTAATATTTTTAATATATTTTTTATTAAAAATATTAAAAGCCTTAAAAAAGCAAAAATAAAAAATTAATAAAATATTTCTTAATATATCTTCTAAAGATTTTCAATAATAAATTCACTAGCAGAATTATTTAATAAATCAATACTCTCCGATGCGAAATCAATATTTTTAGAAATATAATTAACATTTTCTAATTTATTATTTTTTATTTCGTCTTGTTTTTCATCTTTAGAATATTCTTTAAAAGAATTCACAAATTTTATACAATTTTCATCAAGTTCCGGTTCAAAGTTTTCGTCTTTTTCCTTTACTAGATTATTCAATAATTTTCTCAACTCAATTTCATTTTTATCTTTAGTATTTTCCACAAAATTTTTAATAATATTCAATTTACTTTCAATAAATTCTGGAGTTAAATATTTAAACAATTCTTTATCCCATAATTTTTTTCCATTTTCATCTTTATCTCCTTTTTCTTCTTTTAATTCCACTCTAAATATTAAATCTAATAATTGCCTTTGTACTGCGTTACATTTTCTAATTATTTTTAAATATTCAAAATAACCATCGCTATAATTTTTAAAATAATTATCTTTAGAAAATCTATTTTTTGTAATATCTGTATAATTTCTATAGATTTTTATAGAAGTATCTTCATCATTATCATAAATACCTTTTCTAACTTTATCCATATATTCCACTTGTTGTATATTACAATAGGCCTCTTTATTCTCTTCATCATTTTCATCATAATATTCAAAACCATCACATTTAAAATATAAATATAAAGAATTTTTTATTCCTATATCACACACATATTCATTGCAACTTAACAATTTTGGCCTTATTTCAGCTTCTTTTAAATTTTCCTCAAGTTCAGCCAATTGCTCTTCTGTCAGTTGACTATATATAATTAGTGTATTCCTACCATTTTCATTTTCTGGTGGCATTTTTCCATACAATTCATATTTATCTAAAAATTTTCTAAAAATAATTTGGGCTTTTAAAAAGTTTTCTGGCTCAGGATCTACTGCAATATTAATTTTTGTTTTTCTTTTTGTTAAAGGTTTATCAACATCTTTATAAAACCATTCTATTATTCCATATTCGTTTATGTAATTAATCCAATTATTAATTTCACAATATATATTATCTTTATTAAATTCGCCATTTTCTGCTTTTAATTCTAATTCAACATTAGTATTAACAGTATTAACTCTTTCTTTCAAAAATTCACTAAATCCATCTTCAATTTCTTCATTGATATACTTTAATTTATCATTTGACTTAAAATAATTATATATATTTGCTATGGGATAAAAATGACAGCCAGTAGTATAATCAATAGGACTAATAATATCACAATAAAAAATATCTAATTTAGTATAATATTTTTGATAAAACTTTTTTGTATTTAGAATTTCTTCTACATCTCCTTTTTTTATGGACGAAAGTATTTTTAAAATATAATAAACTCTTTCTTTATTTTCTTTAAATAATTTTTCCATAATATCATCATACAAATTCTCACAATCTTCCGTTGCTTCGTCCTTAATTCTCATTAAATACTTTGCTATTTCAATACTTTTCAGAATATAATATTTTTGCATTTCTTTAAATTCGCCATTTGTCTCCCTTAATATATTCTCTATATCTTTCCTTGTATATATTTCATTATCCTTTAATTCATTTCTATTTCCATTTTTATCAATAAATTTCTTTTCCAAAATATCATTATCAATATACTGATTTTTATGAAAAATATATTCAAGATTATTTTTATTTTTTACAACTTTAAAATAACCAATTATTGATTCTGGAGGAATAGTAATAAAATCAGTTTCAGAATATGCAAAACTTCTTTGATCACCTAGAATTGGATTAAATACATTAGTACCAATATTAGGGTTTATTAAAAATATTATTGGATATTTATTTTCACGTTCATTTTCTTTACCTATAGAATATTTATTAGCTATATCTAAATTAGTTGTACCTGATAACAAACCTTCATGAATATGCGATCCATCAATATTATATTGATTATTTATTGCAACAAAATTTGTTCTTAAACTATCTATACCATTTTTTAAACAATCATCTAAAATTAATTTAAATGTTTCTTCTTTTATTCCGCCCTCTCCTTCATATTTTTCTTCTTCCTCATAATATTTTACTATTGGTTTATCTTTACCGATTTTTTTTATTTTATCTTTTACCTCTTTTAACTCTTTTCTCATTTCTTCTTCGCATAAATCATCTGGAATATACATACCTCTTAAAAAATTCATAGGAAATATTATATTAGTTTGCACCATCCCGCTATAAAGTTCTTTCGTCTCAAAATATTTAATATTATTTTCTTTTAAATATCGTTCTCTGTGTCTATCTATTGCAGATTCAAAATCTTTATTCGTACTCGCATTAAAAATATCTTTCCACATTAAAAATGGTTTTAATTTTTCTAAATTATCAAAATTACTGCTATTTACATCTTTAAATTCTTTTTTTAATTTATTTAGAATTTTTTTTAATTCACTCCTAGCTTCAATTTTTTCATCATATTTTTTATCATAGGAAAATAATGTATCTAGTAAAAATTTAATTTTATCCTTTATCTGTTTTTTATTTTTTTGTTCATAAAATTCTAGAAAATTATAACATCCATTAACAAATATATCGTATTGCCTTTTAGATGTTCTTTGGGCTACGACATTTCTATATTTGTATACTATATCATATATTTTAGCTCTATTATTAAGAATAAATTGTTTAAAAAAAATAAATTTATATAAATTTGAATCATATTCTTGTGAAATAATATTTTTCATATAATCATAAATATTCATAAATTCTTCATCAATTATTCCTCTAAAAAGAACTTTTCCGTTATCGTCTAGATTATTATTTTCTTTATTATAATTATAAATATCGTCTATAAAATAAAAAAAATGATCTATAATAAAGTTTCCCTTTGATGAAAAATTTTCATCTAAATTACTGAAATACCTATATATTTTTATTAGTGATTTTATATTTTTTATTTTCATATTTTACTAAAAATTATTTTTATATAAAATATTTTATTTTTCTAAAAATAGAAATCAATAATAGCTATTAGCTTATCAGTTAAAAATAAGGATGAAGTTGGAATAAAAAAACAAAGTTGGGGTTAATATAATATAATTATATATATCAATATAATAAGTAAAAGTCAAGAAATGGGATAAAGTCCCCTTAATTTTCTTTTGCTCTTGACTTTAAAAAATTTTTTGGTATATTATTTTAATAAAAATTAATATAAAAATATTAATTTTAATTTTGATTTATTTATAGTTTTATTAATTAAATAATAGGAATAAAAAAATGACAGACAACAATCAAGAGGAACATTCTTTTAAAGAATTATTTGAAAACTTAAAAACAGCAATGGCAGAAGAAAAAGGAGAAATTTTTAGTAGTAGAACAGTAGAGGACAAATATCTAGATGAAAACCTTGAAATAAAACCTGAATATTATAAAGATGTTGAAGAAATAGTAAAAAATGCTTTAATGGATGATGCTACAGAAGAAGATAAAGAAAAGCTAGAAGAACATATGAAAAAAACAGAATTAAATGCATTCAGATATAGATTTACAGGAAAAGATAAAAATGGAAATACAGAGAAATATGAATATATCTTTCTTGAAGATAAAGTAATTATAAATGTTTTTGATACCAATAATAATCTTTTAAATAAAAGTTCTAATGAATTTGAATATAAAAATTATTCATATATACTTTTTTATGATATAATTAAAGGTCTTTCTAAAAATAGAGATAATTCTATTTTTTTTAAAAAAAATTGTTATAATTCTAGTATAGCCAATACTGTATTAAGGTATTATATTAAAAATGGTATTAACTATTATATATCTGATAAAAACGAAAATGATAAAAGTGCTTTTGAAGAAGCATTTATTTCATATATAGAAAGAAATAATTTAACCTATTCAAATACACTTATGAAAGCTCTTGCTGAGGCAGGAATAGAAGGTGGATTATTAAAGTCATTTGATTATAAAAGAAATAGTGTACCAACAAGTGATATAAATGGTATAGCAGAAAGTGCAGTAATTGGTGGTAACGTAAATTCAATTCAAGATTTAGAAAGTAAAGGTGTTAATTTTGCAACTAGCGAAGTTTTAAGGGCTGCCTGTGGCAGAGATGATCCAGCTATTTTGAATTATTTAATAAATAATTGTAATGGAATTGAAAATATTCTTAAAGACGATAATAATGTAAAAGAACTATTTGAAAAAATTTATCATCCAGAGGTTGCTAAAGAAGTTTTAGATATATTAGAAAAAAATGGCTATAATATTTGTGAACCGCCAAAATATAATCCTAATCTTTTTGATGGACCACAATATCCAAATAACTCTAGACCAATCCATTATATTGCTAAATCTGGTAGTACAGAATGTATGCAATTTCTATTAAAAAAAATGTCTGAAAAATTAAAAGCAAAAGATATGAATGTAATAATTAATAAAGAGAAAGATAATAATGGTGATACAATGCTTATAAATGCTGTTAAAAATGGAAAAATTGAAATGGTTAAATTTTTACTTTTACAGCCTGGAATAGAAGAAATAAGTACAATTATATCGGATAACAAAGGTGAAAGTGCAATATTTCATGCTATAAAAAATGGAAATATTGAAATAGTTAAAATCTTACTTCAAAAATTTACAAAAATGAATATATATACAAAACAAAAAAATAAAGAAGATAAAACAGCAATATTTTATGCTTTAGAAAATAAACATATTGATTTGCTTAATTATTTATTATCAGAACCTAGAATAATTATAGACTATAATAATACAAATAAAATATTTTCTGCTGCTGTTGAAGGATATATTGATATAAATAAAATATCAGATAAAATAGACTATTATAGTTTTTTACACTATACTATTGCTAATAATAAATTTGATGCATTTAAATCATTTATTGAAAATAAAAACATAGATACAAAAATACTTGAGAATTTAATTCCACATATTATAAAATCAGCAAATTCAAAAATGCTAGAATTTATAGTCAAACGAGATAATAAGATAGATCTAAATAAAGAATATATAAATGATCCTTTTAAAATGACTGAAACAAGGCCGATAATTAATGCTTTTGAATTTTTAGTAGAACCTTATAATTTTTTTCAACCTTCTCCACAAAAAAAAGAAGAATATACTAAAATAATTAAAATTTTGTTAGAAACAGAAAAAATAGATGTAAATATAAATGGAAGGCGTAACATTAACTCTATGACGCCGCTTGAGTTAGCTATATATTGTAAAAAATTTAATATGATTAACGATGCAGATATTATAATTAATCTAATATTAAAAAAAACAGATGTTTATAAAGAAAATAAAAATTATAAAACACAACTTGATCGTCTTATTAAATCCAACAATTTAGATATGGTTAAAAATTTTTTTGATATACAACCAAACATAGATATAAACAGAAAAAATAGTTCAGGAAGATCACCTTTAGATTATGCAATTGAAACAGGAAGTATAGAAATGGTTACATTTTTATTAAGTAGAAGAGCAGAATATATTAGCAACGGAATAGAAGATATCAAAAATAAAAGAGAGGAAATTAAAAAACAAAAAAAGATATTAAATACTGTAATGAAAAATCCTTATGTAAAGAAATTAGATGATAATGATAATTTTAAAAAAGATTTAAAAGCAGCTATTGAAAATTTTAATGCTCATTTTGATGATATTAAACCACAAAATGAATGTAATATATTTTAATATTTTATCTAAAAAAAGCAACCCACCAGCTTAGCTGGTGGTTCTTCATTAATCGGGCATAGCCCTTATCTACTAGCATTCACCAATGGTGATATGTTAGAATATTGCAAGCGAACTATTGCTTGGCACCATGATCCATAAATGGATCTTCAAAGTTTA
>CATOJU010000068.1 GCA_951800555.1 uncultured Rickettsiales bacterium
TTAATAATTTTTTATATTCTATAATATAAAAAAACCTATAAAATACTTTTTTATATTTAACATCTTTTTATATTTCTGGATTCCACATTAAGAATTACTAGACAATAAATTGTCAAGTAATTCTAATTTGGAATGACATAAATATGGTGAATTAAAGAATAAATACAAAAAAGTTTATTAATTTTTCTATATTTAACACATTTTATATTACTAGATTCCTCCACTTCGTTCCGGCAAACTGCGGCAGGACGACAAGCTAAAATGATTATGCAAGCATATCATTTTCCTGCCTTGTTTTCCACATTAAGACTTTCTAGTAAGGCAAAATTACAAGAAAATCTAATTTGGAATGACACTATTAACCCAATTCCACATTAAGAATTACTAGACAATAAATTGTCAAGTAATTCTAATCTGGAATGACATAAATAATGGTAAGTTAAAGAATAAAATAATCATAAACATAATTAAACCTAAAAATATTTAGATATTATTGATATTTATATATAGTTTTATGCAGGAGGTCTATTATATAAAAACTTTCAAAAAAATAAACACTACAATATCTATATAAAATATATTGATTTTAATTTATTCAATTAATAATATATAAACCAATATTATATTTGAAAACTAGATGTTACTAAATTTAATAATAAAAAATATAGTTTTAATAGATGAAGCAAATATAGATTTTAACAATAATTTATGTGTATTAACCGGTGAAACTGGTTCAGGAAAATCAATATTATTGGATGCTTTATCATTAGCAATTGGTATGAGGTCTAGTACAAGGTTATTAAGAAATGGTGAAAAACAAGGTAGTGTTGTAGCTACTTTTAATATAGTAAATAATAAAAAATGTCAAAAACTTTTGAATGATTTAGGAATAGAATTTGATAATGAAATAGTTTTAAGAAGAATTCTAAGTAATGATGGAAAAAGTAGAGCTTTTATAAATGATGTACCAGTAGGCCAGTCTTTTTTAAATCAGGTGGGTGAAGAATTAGTTGAAATACACGGGCAACATGACCAAAGAGGTCTTTTAAACCCCAGTTTTCATAGAGATATTTTGGATGCCTATGGAAATTTAAGAGAGCAAAGAAAAATCGTTGCTACTTTGTTTAATTCTATGAAAAATACAGAAAATCAATTATTAGAATTATTAAACCAAAAAGATAATATAAATCAAGAAATAGAATACTTAGAACATATATTATATGAAATAGAAAAAATAGATATTCGGGAAAATGAAGAACAGGAACTAAATGAAAAAAGAATTTTATTAATGAATAAAGAAAAAGTATTAGATATTTTAAAAAATATAATGGAGCTTATAGATAATCAAAATTCTGTTTCCAAAGCCATTGTAACAGCCCAGGGTTATTTATCAAGGAATATAAATATTGGTGAAAATATTTTAAAAGAGGGAGAAAATGCTTTTGAAGAAATTATTGATAGTTTTGAAAAAAGTCTAATAGAGTTTAATGAAGCTATGGATAAAATTAATTTAATATATGAAAGTTTAGATTTTAGTGAATTAACATTAAATGATGTGGAAGAAAGACTTTTTTCCATTAGAGGTTTATGTAGAAAGCTAAATATTACAGCAGATATTTTACCAAATCACAAAGAAAAATTGGAGCAAAAACTTAACAAATTAAAAAATCAAAATGTAGAAATTGGTGATTTGGAGATAAAAGCAAAGGAATTAAAAAATGAATATTTGAAAGAAGCAGAAAAATTAAGGATTCAAAGGAAATATGTTGCGGAAGAATTGAAAAAAGAATTAGTTAAAGAATTAATACCTTTAAAAATGTCATCTACTAGATTTGAAATTGAATTTACAGATTTAAATGAAAATAATTGGAATTCTGCGGGTATTGATGGCATAAGATTTTTGGTCGCAATAAATTTAGGAACAAATTTAGATGATTTATCAAAAGTAGCTTCTGGAGGAGAACTATCAAGGTTTATGCTAGCTTTAAAAGTTGTATTATCTAAAATAAAATCTGTGCCAACATTAATTTTCGATGAAATCGATACTGGTGTAAGCGGGGCAGTTGCCAATGCTATAGGAGAAAGATTAAAAAAATTGGGCCAAAATTCGCAAGTTTTAGTGATTACGCATTTACCGCAAGTGGCATCAAAGGGAGATAATCATTTAAAAATATATAAAGAAGTTAGAAATAATAGAACCTATACAGTAATAGAAAAGTTGAATAATGAGACTAGGAGAATAGAAATAGCTAAAATGATAAGCGGAGAAACAGTTACAGATGAGGCTTTAGTAATGGCTGAAAAATTATTAAAAAATTAAATTCTAAAAAATTTCAACATTTACTTGACATTGATTAAAAATTATGATATATTATATTTGTAATTGATTAAAATGATTTTAATCAAAATGTTTAATAACAATTGAAGGAAATTAAAAATGTCAGAATTAGAAAATAGAAGTAATTGCCTTTACAATAAAGGATGCCGGATTCGAAGCCGAAGGTAATAAAAAAGAAGCTTTAAAAAATTTTAAAGCAGCCTATGGTCTAGGAAATCAAGAATCAAAAGAGAAATTAAAAAAATTCTATAATAAAAAGGAAAGTAATTGGTATTGTTTTTCATCTTTTATGGAAGCAAATGGTACATATTGTTATGCCAAATCAACACAACAACATAGCGAATTGCCTGAAGAAAAAAAATATAAAAATAAATCTAAAAAATTAGATCAAAATTCCACTAAACTTTTAAGACATAAATATAGTTTTATGTATGACGAACAAGGTAATTTTAAAAATAAAAATAGTCTAAAAGGTTATGGATTAAAAGAAGCTAGAAGAAAATCAGCTAAATTTATATTTAATGCCTTAAGATCTAACGAATTAAGTGAAGAAGAAAAAGCTTTTTATTACTATGAATTTAGTCAATTAATACTTAATAAAACAAAAGATTATACATTAGGTTTTACTGAAGAAGAAGGTTTACAATTTTTAAAATTATCAGCAGAAGCTGGTTATGAAAAAGCTAGAAGAAAATATAGTAAATATTTAGAAAATAATTATAAAAGTGATGAATTATATTCTAATTTATTAGCTGCAACGGATGAAACTAATAGTAACTTTAGAAGAAGTTTTAGTTTTCTTTTTAGAGAATAAAAAAACATCAGTCTCGTTTTTTGACCCCTTGCATAAAAAATTTTTCACAAAAAACAAAATATTGTGTAAAAATATATTTTCAGTACTATTATATAAATTAAATATTATTAATATATATTATTTTTATGCAGGGAATCTACTAAAATAACATTATTATTCTTTTTATTATAAATTTATTTTTTAATATTATTAATAATATTTGAAGCTTGCGCTATTATCGATGATATATCGGCTGGATTACTTGGAATAAGCATTGTATTATTAACTTTAGCCAAGTTGCCAAATGCTTTTATATAATTTTCAACTATTTGTAAATTAGCAGCTTCTCTTCCACCTTCACTTTCAAGAGATTTAGCTACCATTTTATAGGATTCAGCAGTTCCTTGTGCCATAGATAACATAGCTTCTTTTTTACCTTTAGCAATATTAATTGATTCAACCATTTCTGCTTCGGAATTTAAAATACTAGCAGTTTTTCTACCTTCAGCTTCATTAATTTTAACCAATTTTGCAGCTTCAGATGCCAAAATTGATTCAGCTTTTTTAGCCTCAGCATTATTAATTAAAGCTTGCTTATCTCCTTCGGACATAAGAATTTGTGCTCTTTTTTTTCTTTCAGCAGCTACTTGCAATTCCATAGCCTCTCTAACATTTTCAGGCGGCGTAATATCTTTAATTTCGTATCTCATACATTGAATTCCCCAATTTTTAGCCGCTTCATTAATAGCCTGAACTATACTAATATTTAAATGTTCCCTTTCTTCAAAGGTTCTATCTAATACAATTTTACCAATTTCAGAACGCATTGCAGTTTGTGCTAGTTGGGATACCGCATAAAATGGGTTAATAACACCATATGTAGCAGAAACTGGGTCAATAACTTTTACATAAATTATACCATCTATTACTAATGTTACATTATCGCTAGTAATTGCTGTTTGCTCTTTTATATCAAGAACTCTTTCCTTTAAAGACTGTTTTGCTGCAACATTTTGAATAAAAGGTACTAAAAAATTTAATCCCGCCTCTAATTTTTTAGAGTATTTCCCAAAAGTTTCTACAATCCAAATTTCCTGTTGTGGAACAATCATCATTGTTTTAGAAATAGTAATAACTATTAAAACTAAAATCAATATAAAAAAAATAACTATATTTGTAGCCATATTTCTCCTTAATTTAATTGTTATTTACATCAATTATAGCAATATTCCCTTTAAATTCACTAATTATTACTTTAGATCCAACTTCTGCTACATCTAAAGCAGAATTTTGATTTAACATTGCATTGCAAATAGTTCCACTCCATTTTACTTTTCCTTCAAATCCTTTAACTAAATTTGAATTAATAACAATTGCAGTCATATCTTCTTTAAAGCTATCTATAGTATTATTTTTTAATTTTCTGTAGTTTTTGTAAAAAAATAAAAAAGAAGCCAATCCAAAAAATAGCATAATTAAAATTTGATAAAGAAAATCTGTAGACAAAATAATATTAGTACCTATTAAAAATGTATTTATAACGGCTCCTATAGTTATAAATATAAAACCAAAAGTTAAAGTAATTATTTCTATAATTAAAAAAATAACCGCTGTTATAAACCAAAATAAAACCATAATTAATATCTTAATTTTAATCTAAAAAAATTATAAATATGAAAAAATATAATTTCAATAATTATAATAATTTCAAGTACCATTAGATATTTACGCTTTTTATTTTTATTATTTTTTTAGATTAATTAATTATAAAAAATAATCTTAATCTTGCTTTTTAAAGTTAAAAAGTAATATTAAATATATATAATAAACACTACACTAGTGGTAAGTAAAATTGGGATTACCCATTATATGTTTATCTACCCATTTTACCCTCATTCACATAATACCTACAATACTTATTTATACTATTTTATTTTTTAATAATTTTTATTCTTATTTAAAAACTGTCATCTCCACATATATTTATTATTTTGATGACAGATTTTAACATTTTTAAAGATTAAATTCTTTTATTTTTATATAGGAACTCCATTACTTAAATGTTTTTTCCTTCTTTCTCTTCATTTAAAAAATTTTCAAATAAACTAATTGTATTATTTAAAGAATTTTTAAATTTTTCATCAGATATAATATTTTCTATATTACTTGTCGGTACACTATTTCTTTTATAATCAAATGACTTTAATAATCCACCTTCTATTCCTGCTTCAGCAAGAGCTTTCATAAGTGCATTTGAATAGGTTAAATTATTATTTTTTTGTATATATTCAATAACTGCAGTTTGAAAATCACTTCCTTGATTATCAATAAATTCATCATTTTTGTCATAATATCTTAATATGATATTAGCTATACTTGAATTATAAAAGTTCTTTTCAAAAAAAATAGAATTTTCTCCATCTTCAGAAAGACCTTTAATTATATCATAAAAAAGTATATATGAATAATTTTTATATTCAAACTCGTTAGAACTTTTATTTAAAAGATTATTATCGGCATCAAAAACATTTATAATTACTTTATCTTCAAGAAAGATATATTCATATTTCTCTGTATTACCATTTTCATTTGTTTTTGTAAATCTATATCTAAATGCATTTAATTCTGTTTTTTTCATATGTTCTTCTAGCTTTTCTTTATCTTCTTCTGTAGCATCATCCATTAAAGCATTTTTTACTATTTCTTCAACATCTTTATAATATTCAGGTTTTATTTCAA
>CATOJU010000069.1 GCA_951800555.1 uncultured Rickettsiales bacterium
TTCTTAATTTCCCATTATTTGTGTCATTCCAAATTATGTTTTCTTATAAGTATGTTTATTTTATTAATTTTCCATTATTTATGTCATTCCAGATTAGAATTTCTTAGCGATTTATCGCTTAGAAATTCTAATCTGGAATGACATAAATAATAGGAAATTAAAGAATAAATACAAAAAAGTTTAGTAATTTTTCTATATTTTATAATATAAAAAACCTATAAAATACTTTTTTATATTTAACACATTTTATATTACTAGATTCCACATTAAGATTTTCTAGTAAGGCAAGCTTACAAGAAAATCTAATTTGGAATGACATTATTAACCCAATTCCACATTAAAAGAATTACTAGACAATAAATTGTCAAGTAATTCTAATCTGGAATGACATAAATAATGGTAAATTAAAGAATAAAATAATCATAAACATAAGTAAACCTAAAAATATTTAGATATTATTGATATTTATATATAGTTTTATGCAGGAGGTCTATTATAAAGTTTTAATACTAATAAATTATCTTGACAATAAAATCAATATATTCTATTATATTTATACATAAAATATTTTGCAATTATGGTCCCTTCGTCTAGTGGTTAGGACGCTAGCTTCTCACGCTGGTAACACGGGTTCAAATCCCGTAGGGATCACCATTATCTTTTTAAGATAATCACATATACTTTTTAGTATAATATTTATTTACAAAAATATCTTATCAAATATATTCTTATATTTAATAATATCAACACAATTTTTAATAAAATATTCTATTATATTTTATAACTAAAAATAGTATTCTTCTTCAAGAATTGGTATACATATTATAAATATTTCTTGCAAAATAAAACATCTATAATAATAATTGCAAAAGATTAATATTTAATAAGAAAAAAATGAAAACAAAAATTCTAAACTTAGACAGTGGTAGGGAACCAATAATTTTACTAAATAAAAATTCCGATTTAGTAAAAGAAGAAGGTTTTTCACCATTAGCGAGAGTAAAAATATTTAATAATAATAAATATACCTATGCTACTTTATATTTAACAGAAAACGAAGTTGAAAACGATGAAGTAGGTTTATCAAAAAAAGTTCAAAATAAATTAAATGCTAATGACGGCGAAGAATTTGACATAAAACATATGGAGCCATTATTGTCTTTCAGCACAGTTAGAGAAAAATTAAGAGGTAAACCATTTACAGAAGAAGGTATTTATAATGTTATAAAAGATGTCGTAGATGGAAAATATACTGATATGCATATGTCTTGCCTTTGCTCTGCAACAGAAGGTACTCAACTATCAAATGAAGAAATAGCTTATTTTGCAAAAGCAATGACAAATACCGGTGAAGTTATAAAATGGGATTATGATATTGTAGTTGACAAACATTGTATTGGTGGCATTCCAGGAAATAGAACAACTCCACCAGCAATTGCAATTGTAGCAGAATACGGTTTACATATTCCTAAAACTTCGTCAAGAGCCATTACTTCACCTGCCGGAACAGCAGATACAATGGAAGTTTTGACTAATATTATGGTGCCAACAGAAAAAATTAAAGAAATAATTGATAAAGTTGGAGGCTGTTTAGTCTGGGGTGGCGCAGTTGATTTAAATCCATCCGACGATATAATAATTAATGTAAAAAAAGATTTGGATTTAGATAGTAAAGGTCAAATGCTAGCTTCAATTTTATCTAAAAAAGTTGCTGCTGGTTCTACACATATTTTAATTGATGTTCCTTATGGTCCATCTGCAAAAACTAAAACATTAGAAAGTGCGCAACAATTAAAAGATGATTTTGAAAATCTTGGCAAAAAATTAGGTGTAACAGTTTTAGTAAATATTAGCGATGGCGTACAACCTATTGGTAATGGTGTTGGCCCAGCTTTAGAAGCAAAAGATATAGTTAAGGTATTAAAAAATGAACCAGATGCTCCAAAAGATTTATTAGAAAAAACAATTTATTTATCGGGACTTATAATAGAATTTGATCCTAAAGTTAAAAAAGGCGAAGGAGAAAAAATTGCTAGGGAAATTCTTGAAAGTGGAAGAGCTTGGGAAAGATTTAAAAAGATTTGTGAAGCCCAAGGTGGGATGAAAGAAATTCCGGAAGCAAAATTAAGTTACGATATAGTAGCAAATAAAGATGGCATTGTTTATGAATTTGATAATAGAAAATTATCACAATTAGCAAAATTAGCTGGTTGTCCATCCCAATGGGCTGCTGGTGTTTATTTATATAAACATTTAAATGATGCTGTTAAAAAAGGTGAAAAATTATACACTATATATAGTAATTCACAAGGTGAACTTGATTTAGCTAAATCTTTAGCAGAAGAAGTTGAAATAGTTAAAGTTAAATAAAATTTATATTAGACTTCCTGCATAAAATTGTTAAGAAAATATTTAAAAAATAAAATATTTCGCAGTAAAATTTAAAATTTTGTGAAAAATATATTTTTAGTATTAATTATTTAAACATCGTTAATATCTATTAATTTTTTATACAAGAAGTTTTTTAATTTTTAATAGCTTTGTTTAATTTTTCTTGATAATTTTTATACTTTTCCAAAACTGGTTTTAAATATATTCCGGTCAAACTTTTTTCATTTTCGACTATTTCTTCCGGTGTCCCTTGGGCTACAATATAGCCTCCTTTATTTCCCCCTTTTGGTCCTATATCTATTATCCAATCTGAAGTTTTTATAACATCTAGATTATGCTCAATTACCATAACAGTATTACCTTGCTCCACTAATTTATGTAAAACTCCCAATAATCGTCTTATATCATCGGAATGCAAACCAGTTGTTGGTTCATCTAAAATATAAATTGTATTTCCAGTATCTTTTTTACTCAATTCTTTCGCAAGTTTTATTCTTTGTGCCTCACCACCTGATAAAGTTGTTGCTGATTGTCCTATTTTTATATAACCAAGTCCCACATCTTTTAAAGCTTTAAATTTTTCGTAAACTAATGATTCACTTTTAAAAAAATTACAAGCCTCTTCTACCGTCATATCTAAAACATCTGCGATATTTTTTCCATTATACTCTATCTCTAAAATATCTCTATTATACCTTTTTCCACCGCAAACAGGACATTTTACAAATACATCTGGTAGAAAATGCATTTCAATCTTAATACTTCCATCTCCTTGACAATGTTCACAACGACCACCTTTAACATTAAAAGAAAAATGATTTAAGCCGAAACCTTTTGCTTTAGCATCTGGAAGACTCGCAAATAAATCTCTAATATAGGTAAAAACTCCAACATATGTGCAAGGATTTGATCTGGGCGTTCTTCCTATTGGAGATTGATCTATTTGTATAATTTTATCAATATTACTCAGACCTTCAATTTTATCATATGGTGCTGGAACTACTCTTGATCCCATTAAAAGCCTTGAAAGTGCTTTGTATAAAGTTTGTAATACCAATGTTGATTTTCCACCACCTGAAACTCCCGTAACACTACAAAATATACCTAATGGAAAAGTCACATCTAAATTTTTTAAATTATTTCCTCTTGCATTTTTAATAGTTATTGTTTTTTTAGAATTAATTTTTCTCCTTCTAGGCGGTACAGGGATCGATTTTGCGCCACTTAAATATGCTCCAGTTATACTATCTTTATTTTCTAAAACTTCATCAGGAGTTCCTTCTGCCACTACGTTTCCACCATGTACTCCTGCCCCCGGACCTATATCAATAATATAATCTGCTGCCATCATAGTTTCTTCATCATGTTCTACAACAATTACTGTATTTCCTAAATCTCTTAAGGTTTTCATTGTTTTTATTAACTTTTGATTATCTGACTGATGCAAACCTATAGATGGTTCATCTAAAACATAAATTACACCAGAAAGCCCAGTTGCTATTTGTGTAGCTAATCTTATTCTTTGACTTTCACCTCCTGAAAGAGTGCTTGATTGTCTACTTAAAGTCAAATATTCTATTCCTACATCCATTAAAAAACTAAGACGATTTTGAATTTCACTAATAATTTTATCGGCAATTATTTTTTCACTTTCATTAAGTTTTGTATTAAGATCTTGTAAAAAATCATAAATTTCATTAATAGGCATTTCTGAAATTTCGCCTATATGCTTTTCACAAATCTTTACTGTTAAAGCTTCTTCATTCAAACGATAACCACGGCATTCACTACAGGTAGTTAAACTTTGATATTTTCCCAATTCATCTCTTAACATCTCATCCTTAGCTTTTAAATATTTTTCTTCTAAAATATTCATTACGCCTTGAAACTTTAATTTACATTTACTAGTTTTAGTATTTTCTTCAATTTCAACTTCAATTTCATCATCTGCACCATAAAATATTATTTTTTTTACATCTTCATCATATTTTTCAAATGGTGTTGCTATACTAAAATTATAAATTTTTCCTAATTTTTCCAATAATTTAATATAAACTCTCGCCTTTGCATCAGATTTAAAAGGATCTATAGCACCATTTTTTATGCTTAATTTTGGGTCTATAACTATCAATTTTTCATCAAATCTCAATTCTGTTCCTAAACCATCACATTTTTTACAAGCACCGAAAGGATTATTAAAAGAAAACATCTTTGGTTCTATACTTTCAATAGTTAAGCCAGTTTCCGGACAACTATATTTATTTGAAAATCTTACACTATCACCTTTTTTGTATTCTTTTTTTTTAATTGCATAAGTTTCAATACCATCAGGATATTCATCAATTTTAGCAAAAATTACACCGTTACTAAACTCTAATCCTCTAGAAATTGCAGCTATAGCTTTTTTTTCAGCTCCAGCTCCCACTGAAAAAGAATCTAAATATACATCAATATCGTGTTTTAAAGCTTTATCAAGTCTTGGTAAACTGCTCGTAATATCTATTATTTCATTATCAACTCTAATTTTTGTAAAATAATTTTTTCTAATTTTTATTAATTCTTTTCTATGTTCTCCTCTTGATTGTCTTATCACCGGGGCGAAAAGTGTAACTTTTGTCCTTTGTGGTAAAGATAAAATATCGTTAGCCATACTTTCCACACTTTGACTTTCAAGTGGTTTTCCTGTTACAGGAGAATATGGTACACCAATTCTTGAATATAATAATCTCAAATAATCATAAATTTCAGTAGCAGTCCCTACTGTTGAACGGGGATTTTTTCCAACAACTTTTTGATCAATAGCAATGGCAGGAGAAAGTCCAGTTATATAATCTGCATCTGGTTTATTTTGAATATTCATAAATTGTCTTGCATAGGTTGATAAACTTTCAATATATCTTCGTTGCCCTTCTGCATAAATTGTATCAAAAGCTAATGATGATTTTCCGCTTCCACTAAGCCCTGTTATAACTATTAATTTATTTTTTGGTATTTTTATGTTGATGTTTTTTAAGTTGTTTTGTCTGCCGTTTATGATTTCTATGAAATTATTCTGTTCTGTCATATAATTTTTTAATTAAAATATATTAATATATATAAAATATATTAATAAAAATTGCAAGGGTTAAAGAAGATATTGTCTAATTTTATTTTTTAGTATAAAAATCTCTTTTCTTTTTTACTTTTTATAATAAATTTATGATATTTGGATAATTAATATCATATATATTTATCATTTCTATGACAAGTTTTTTTAATAAAAAAGTATCGAATCTTCTTTTTTTTATTTCATTTATCTATATTAACCTCAACTTTATTTTTTAACCCATTAATTCCTTAAAAAATAAAGATGGTAAGTTATATAAATTAAATTTGATATAAAAGATATTCTAGATATTATATAAATAAGAGTAAGATGGATAAATAAATAGTTGGTAGGTAAGCTCGCAATTAGAAAATAAA
>CATOJU010000070.1 GCA_951800555.1 uncultured Rickettsiales bacterium
TCTTCATCGTTAGAAATTTTATTATCCGTATTACTACCATATATTTCTTTTTTATATATTGAATTATTTATTTCACTATAATATTCATTATTTTTTTCAACTAAACTTTGATTTTCATTTAAATTTATTAATTGTTCGTCTTCATCATCTATTCCTGTGGCAAAAATAGAAACTCTTAATACATCTCCTAAACTATCATCAAATACATTACCTGGTATTATTTTAGCGTATTCATTATTTACTTCATCTCTTATTCTTTTTACTGCATTTTCATATTCAAATAAAGTTATATCTGCTGAACTTGTTATATTAACAATAACAGCTTTAGCACCTCTTATAGAAGTATTATCCAAAAGTGGATTAGAAATAGCTTCTTCCACGGCTTTTATAGCTCTATTTTCTCCACTAGCTTCACCGGTTCCCATCATAGCTTTACCAATTTTTTTCATTACTGTTCTAATATCGGCAAAATCAAGATTTATAAAACCTCTTTTTTTAATTAAATCTACTATGCTTTTTACCCCAGACTTCAATACATTGTCTACTTCTTTAAAAGTATCTTGCATTCTAGTATCTATATTAGCTATTCTAAAGGTATTTTGATTTGGAATTATTATTAAAGTATCAACATTTTTTTTTAATTCTTCGATGCCCTCTTTCGCTGTTTGTATTCTTGAACTGCCTTCCATATCAAAAGGAACAGTAACTATTGCAGCAACTAAAATATTTTTTTCTCTAGCTTTTTTTGCAATTACAGGCGCTGCACCTGTACCTGTTCCACCACCCATTCCAGCAGTTAAAAATATCATATCAATCTTTTCAAGATATTTTTCTATTTCATCCATACTTTCTTCTGTAGCAGCTTTGCCTATTTCAGGATCCGATCCGGCACCAATTCCTTTTGTTAAATTTTTTCCCAAAAGTATTTTATTTTTTATTTTAGAACTTCCTAAACTTTGGTGATCTGTATTAGCCACCACAAATTCAAGATTATCAACATTTATCAAATCACTTTCTGCCATACTATTTAATGCGTTTACTCCGCCGCCGCCAACTCCAAATACTAAAATTTTAGGATCAAATTTTTCTTTATATTCATCCTCAAAATTACTTATTATAGAATTTTCCAAAATTATTTCATTTTCATCTAACATTTGCTTTTCTCAATTTTATTTTTTTATTAAAGTATTAATTATATTATTAATAATACCACAAATTAACAAATCTAATTCTAATAAAATATTTTTATGATCTGGTTTATTTTTTAAATCCTCAACTAATTCTTCATTATTGTAAATAATAGTTGCATTAGCCATTTCTTTTATTTTTTCAACGCCTTCTTCGGCTAATTCTTTTCTAATACTCCCTTCATAGGAAAATGGAGTTGTAATTATAGCTATTGATGGAATATTTAATTCTTTTGCTTTCTTAAGAATCACGGGAATTACACCAGTTGCAGTGCCGCCGCTCATACCACCGACAGTTATTATCAAATCTTTTCCAAATAAGTATTTTTCTATTTCTTCAATGTTATTTTCTGCTAAAATTTTTCCAACAGATGGATCAAAACCAGCAATAACTTTAATAGTTTCTCCATCTTTTTTCTTTCCTAAAAATAATTTATTTTTTAATTTAGATTTATCTAATTTATTTAAATTACTACTAGCAACTACTAATTCGATAGAATCATTATTATTATCAAAACTATTTAAGGTATTAATACCACTTCCACCAATACCAAATAATAAAATTTTATTCAACTTTTTATTTTCAAGATTTATTAAATTTACTAAATTTTCATAAGTAATTTCATTTTTATTTAAGATTGTCATAGCCCTACCTATTTTTTATTAAGAAATAAACAAATTAATTAAAAAATCAATAACTTTATTAACAAAGTTATTTTTACTTGACCTCATAGTGTTACTACCATTTTGTTTATATGAATTAACTATATATTGTAATATTCCTATACTTGTAGCATAGGTTGGTTCTCTCATTATTTCTTTATCTAAAATATGAGATATTGAAAAATTTCCACCATTTATATAACCAACTCTGGTATCAATTTTTAATTTTTCATTTATAAATACATCAATTCCCAAAACTTTCGCAGTTCCACCACACAATATTATTTTATTTCAAGAATTCTTTCTTTAAAAATATTATTTATTAAACCTTTTTTAAAATGTGATACTCTATATAAATCTTTATCATTATTTGAAATATTAATCTTTATAAACTCCCTATTTTCTACTTCACTAAAAAATAAATTTGTATTGTGTAGTTTTATATTTTCAGCTATAGAAAAATCTGTTTTTAATACATTAGCTATATCTGTAGTTATAGTTGTACCACCTAATGGTATTGAATGCCCAAATGTAAATTTATTTTTAATCATCAAAGCAAAAGAAGTTTGTGAACTTCCTATATCAATAACTAAAGTATTTAATTTTTTTTCTTCTTCATTTATAGTAGCTAATGCAGAAGCATAGGCATTAAATACAAAAGAATCAACTTTTAAATGAATTTTTTTAAAACAATTTACAAAATTATCTATTTTATTTTTATTAGTATAAAAGGTATGAAATTTTATTTTTAAATTATTACCAGACATACCTATTGGATTATCTACCTTAACTTTATTAATAAAATAATTTATTGGTACTGCATGAATTAAAGTTTTATTTTCACTTTCAAGTTTAATTTTTAATTCTTTTGATAAATAAAAAATATTTCTTTTATCTATAATTTTATTTGCAGTAAAATCCATCTCTGCGTTATGTTCTTTTGACTTTAATTTATCTCCAGAAATATTAACAGATAATGTGTCTATATTCTTTTTAAAAATTTTTTCTGCCTTTACTATTGTTTTTACAATTGATTGAGTAACTTGATCTATATCTATAACATTACTATTATTGATACCCCTTGATTCATAAAGACTAGCACTTTTTATATATATTTTATCTTCATCATTCAACTGAGCTATTAAACATATAATTTTGCTATTTCCTATATCTATACTTGATATTATTTTGCCCATTCCTATAAAAACAATACATTATTAAATTTTGTCAAAAACTAATTATAGTTAAAGTAATAAATAAATAAAAAAAAATCAAGGAAAAAATTAAGTTTGTACTAGATTTAACCATTTGGGAAAAATTTTCTAATTTTTATTTTTTATATTGGATCTTTTGTATAAAAAATTATTTTAGTATATTCAAAAGAATATTTCTAACAACAAAAAAATACAGTAATAAAAACAAAATAATATTATATTCATTTTTTATTAAAATTTTATCATTTTTTAATTAAAATAAAAAATGATAAAATTATTTTTTAATCTTCAAATGAAATATTAATTCTATTTCCTCTTTTAACCATAAAAAATATTTCTTCTTCACTTAGATTCATTTTTTTGCAGAATTCTTCGGTAGTAATTTTAAGTGATTCATCGACAATAATTACCTTGTCACCAGTTTTAACTTTACCAGCAAATTCTTCAGGAATTTTAAAGCACATTTGATCCATAGGAACGCCTCCACAAAAATAAAATTTTTCAGGTTTTCCATCTATTAAAATATGTATAGCAATACCATTACAACTTAACTTTCTATTAAACCCATCTGCATAACCAATTGGAAAAGTAGCTATTAAATCACCTTTTTTTACCGGTTCTTTTCCATCGTAGCCACACCCGCCATCTTCTTCAATTCTTCTTATTTCTGTTATAGCGGAAGTAAATTTTTTTATTTTACCATTTTTATTAA
Source organism: uncultured Rickettsiales bacterium (assembly GCA_951800555.1). Taxonomy (GTDB): domain Bacteria; phylum Pseudomonadota; class Alphaproteobacteria; order Rickettsiales; family UBA1997; genus CATOJU01. The sequence continues at coordinate 3,777 of CATOJU010000070.1, forward strand.
ATACTGCACTATTTGTAAATATTAAATTCTCCGGTTTTTTTATTGGTTCTGGGCAACCATTTAGTACTTCATATTCTAAATAATCATTATTCCCAATTGTTGTAATTTTACATAATTCTTCTTCTGGAACACTTCCGTTTATTCTAGAAAATGTATAACCATCAATATAATCATCTCCTAAATAGCCGACCAATAAAGCTTCAGTATTTTTATATTTTTCATTATTTTCAACTTCGAAATAGGTTTTATCAAAATCAACTTTTTTAGCTAATATTTTTTCACCATTTATATATATAAATCCTTCTTTTTCATAATATGTAGCTAAACCTTGATTAATACCAAAATTAATATATATGGTATTTTTATCATCCCCTAATAATACAGGCGAAATAACAGTTACAGCTGTTTTAAAAATATTTTTTTCTTCAAAAGGTGGCTGTCCTGTGAATAAAGTAGTACCTGGCCTGGAAAATTCAAATAATCCTTCTGGAATTTTTAAAATTCCTTCGGATCCTAAAACTCCACGTTTAATGTTCGGAAAATATTTATAGGCATTTTCAAATAATTCCAACTCTTTTTTTGTCAATTTTTGACCTAATTCACTATCTAATTTATGTTGATAGGCAAGATGCCCCATAATCATTACTAACTCTAATTTATTAGATTCATCATAAACAAAATCTCTTGCAATTTCTATTTCACTTTGTTGTAGCCCAGACCTATTTAAACCTAAATTAAACTGCAATAAACATTTCAAATTTTCATTTTTTTCTTTAGCAAAATTTGACCATCTATATAAATGTTCTAAACTATTGAGTACAGGTATTATATTATATTTATAATATAATTCTTCTCTTCCTTCCATTGGACCGGTTACACAATAAATATTTCTTATTCTATTACCAAATTGTTCCCTTAATTCACAACCTTCTTCAATTGAATAAATAAAAAAATCTCTTTGAGGTTCTTCCATATTTAATAAATTATAAACTACATCATAATAATTAAAACCATAGGCATTCGCTTTAATCATAGGAATACATAATTCACCTTGTTTTGTAATATTTCTTAATAATTTATAATTATATTGTATTTTATTAATATCTAGTGTTATTTTGGTTTTTTTCATTTTTATCTCCAGTAATATTTTAGCCACTCTACGGGCTTTAGATGTTTATAAAAAAATTTTTTCCAAAGTCTTTTTTCTTGCCATTTTCCAATAATTGCATCTTCTAACTTTGGTCGTCCGTGAAAACAAATTATCCTTGCTTTTTTTGGAATTTTAGCCATTTTAAATTTTCTTAAAAATGGTATCAAGGGCGTTGGAAGACAATGAAATCTAAAACTCCTTGCCCAATCTTCTGGCCAAAAATTTAATTTTCCATATTTTTCAACAACTTTAGTTGACAAATATTCTTGTGATGCTGTATAAAATTTATCATAAATAGTTTCTGGATCCTTTTCAAAATCACTTTTTGCAAATCCAAGAGTTCCAACAACCCAAGAATAACAGGAAGCTTGCCCAACTCTATTTTTATTGTTCCAATCATTTATTATATAAAATTCATCATCTTTTGGAAGTTCAAAAAAACAATCAATATTATCAACAATTACAGTATCTAAATCAAAAAACAAAACTCTTTGTCCATTTAAATCGCCAATATTATCATCGCATAACCCAGCTTCTTTTATATAGGCATATTTTAATTCTTTTACATGCATTTCTGGCAATGGTTTTATTATAATATTTTTATCAATACCTTCAGCATCATCTGTAAAACAATAAAAATTTATTGGATATGTTGTATTTCTTAATACCATATTATATAAATTATTTATATATTTTGCTGGATATGGTGTTGATCCTTTCCATTTTATGCATATAACATTTTTAGTTTCTTTTTCCATAAAATTCTAATGATAAAAAATAATTTAAAATTGTTTATTAAAAGTAAATATTATTTTTATAAAAAATCAACAAAAATTTTAATAATATATAACAATTAA
>CATOJU010000071.1 GCA_951800555.1 uncultured Rickettsiales bacterium
TTATTACATTAATAAAATAAATTTATTAATAAATTATAGTATAAAGCTATATAAATTATAATCATATTAAAAATATTAAAAATATAAGAATATAAAAATATTAATAGTTTCTTCCGTGCAACGTATCTATTGATTTTTATTTTTTTCAAAACTAATATTAATATTATTAATTAAAAAATAAAAATTAAGTATGCAACGATTTAAAATTACAAAAGAAGGCTATAATAAACTTAAAAGTAAATTAGACGAATATTTAAATATAGAAAGACCAGCAGTATTAAAAGCTTTAAATGAAGCAATTGCATTAGGTGATTTAAGCGAAAACGCAGAATATATTTATTCTAAAGAAAGATTAAGAGTAATCGGTGGGACAATAAGTTCATTAACTGAAAAACTTTCATCAGCTGATATTGTAAATATAGATAATTTATCCGGAGATAAAATTGATTTTGGTGCCACTGTTTATTTAGTTGATGAAGATACTGACAAAGAAATACATTATAAATTATTAAGTGAATTTGAAAGTGATACAGAGAAAAATATAATTTCTGTTGACTCTCCAATCGGAAAATCTTTAATTGGTAAAAAAGTTGGCGATTCTGTAGAAATAAAAGTTCCAAGTGGAATTAAGTGTTTTGAAATATTAGATATTAAATGGAATTAAAATAAAATTTTAATATTTTTATGTTTCTACCAAACAAAATTACCAAATATTTTTTAATAGAATTTATAAAAATTTTTCTATTAATATTATTTAGTATATCTATATTAGTATTTATAGTAGATTTTCTTGAATTTTTGCCAAAAATTGAAAAATATTCAATACCTTCGTTTATGGCAATAAAAATTATTTTATTTAGAATTCCTAATATGATAGAAGAATTTTTGGAATTTATAATTTTATTATCAATAGTTTTTACTATGACAAAAATAGCTTCTAAAAATGAATTAACTATAATATATGCCAGTGGCTATTCAAATTGGAAAATATTAAGAGCCTATAGTATTTTTATATTTTTAATTGGAATATTTACGATATGTTGTTTAAATGCGATATCTATAAATTTAAAAAAACAATCTATTATTCTTGAAAACAAATATACAAAAAATGAAAAAAAATATTTTGTTGAATCTAATAGCGGTTTATGGTTGAAAAAAATTGATTCTAATAATAAAAACAATGAAATTATTATAAGGGCAAAAAAGGTTTATTTAGATGATTTAATTTTTAAAGATTGTATATTAGAATTTCTAGATAATGGTAATTTTCAAAAAAGATATAACACAGAAACTATAAAAATTACTGATGATTTTTGGATTTTGGAAAATGTTTATGTTTTTATTGAGAATGAAAAAATAAAATTTAAACCAGAAATTAAAATACCAGTAAATATTTCACAAAATTTTATAAAACAACAAATTCAAAATAAATATGAAAATTTAGATTTAATTCCTTTATTTTCTTTAAATAAACTTATAAAAGAATTTAAAATTTCTGGTTTAGATATTCGCAAATTTATTGTTAAAAAAAATATACTAATATTAACACCTTTTATATATGTTTTAATGGTATTTTTTGGTGTTTTATTTTCAAATAATTATCAAAGAAATACAAAAAATATAGTAAATATTTTTAAAACTATAATTTGTGGAATATGTATTTTTGTTGTGCAAAATACTTTATTTGAATTAGCTTTAGCTAATAAAATTAATGTGTTTTTTGCTACTTGGGGATTTCTTGTAATTTTGTTTTTTATTGTGTATTTTTTCTTGATAAAAAAAATTGAATTACAAAATTGCTAAAGTATTTTATACTCAAAAATTATAAATAAACATAAATATGAAAATTTTATTATATCAACCAGATATAGCAGGAAATGTTGGCACAATTATAAGGACATGTGCTTGTCTAGGACTTGAATTAAATATAATTGAACCCTGTGGTTTTCCATTTGATGATGAAAGAGTTAAAAGATCTTCTATGGGTTATTTTGATCAGATAATAATAAAAAAATACGATAGTTTTGAAAATTTTAAAAACGAAAATAAAGATTGTAGAATAGTATTATTGACTATAAAAACTAATCAAAAATATTATGATTTTAAATTTAAAAAAAATGATGTTTTAATGGTTGGTAGAGAAACTAGTGGAGTACCTGATAATATACATAATTCTGTTGATGAAAAAATTGTTATTCCTATGAAAAATGGAACAAGATGTTTAAATGTAGCAATTAGTTTATCTATGGTTGTAGGAGAAGCCTTAAAACAATGTAGATTATTTTTAAATAATTAATAAATATTTTAAAATAGGAAAGGATTTCTCCTTTCCCATAAACTAAAAAATTATGATAATTGTTTTAAAATAGCTTCAACTTTCATCTTAGCTACACCAACTACAGAATCAGCGCCACCATAATACAAAAATATTTCATCTTTTATCATAGCAGCACCACAAGGAAATACCACATTATTAACATCGCCATATAATTCGTAATCCATTTCCGGTTCTAATAACGGAGTATCAGTTCTACCTAAAATTTTTGTAGGATCATCTAAATCTAATAATAAAGCGCCAACTTTGTAAATATGTCCCGGATCAGAAACACCGTGATATAAAAGCAACCATCCTTCTTTTAATTCAATTGGTGGAGCTGAAATACCTATTTTTTTATTATCCCATTTATCAGCTCTTGGTCTAATTAAGGCAAAGGATCTATCAAGCCAATTATTTTGTAAATCTTCTAAATTTTCTACAAAATTTAACCCAATATAATTTTCTGGTCTATGGAATATTACAAATTTTCCATCTATTTTTTTAGGAAGGAAGCAAGCATTTTTATCATCAAAACTTGGGGAAGAAATTACAATTGGTTCAGTCCAATTCCATTTCCTATTAATAAAATCAAAAACTGAAATAGAAGACATTGCTACCCTAGGAACCCTTCCATTAAATGCTGTATAGGTTATATAAATAGTATCATCTATACGGGTCAACCTTCCATCTTCACAACCACACCATAAATCTGGTGCTGCTCTCTTTTCAAAAACTTTTCTAGCTACATAAACTGGTTCTGGGAATCTTTCATCTATATGAACTCCGTCTTTACTACAAGCATAACCCACAATAGATTTATTTCTATAAGAAAATGCTCTATATAATATATGTACTTTTTCATCTAAATATATAGCTGCTGGATTAAATGTAGCTCTTGCTTCCCAAGGAGATTCAACTATTGGTTTAATTATAGGGTTACCTACATATCTTTCAAAACCATTAGGTAATGTTTTACTTTTAAAGAATAATTCTCCTTCTTTTTCAGGAGTTATTACCATTTCGTCAAGTAATTCATTCAAATCACAATCAGCAATACAAGAAACTGTATCGGCAGCACCATAATAAATCACAAGTTTATTGCCATCTACTAAAGCACTAGTTGGAAAGACAATATTAGCAACATTTCCACTAAATTCATATTGCTTTTCTGGAACTAATAAAGATTCTTTAGTTCTACCTATAACTTTAGAAGGGTTTTCTAAATCTAATAAAACTGCTTCTACACTAAATACTTTATTCTGTGAAAAATAATCTTTAATATATGAATAAATTACAAGCCATCCTTTAGCTGTTTTAATTGGTTGTGACCCAACTTCTATGTGATCATTTCTATTTCTTAAAAGTGGTATTATATTAGAAGTTAAATTAGAATACCAACCCTCCCATTTTTCCTGATCCCATATATCAGATTCTTTATCAAAATAAGCTAAAGCAATTTTTGCTGGTGGTGTATCAGTATCAACAGTTAAAATTGCTGCGTATTTTCCATTAATTTTTTCTGGAAATAATGCCATAGCTTTTGAATTAAAAGGTGTAACTAAATGTTTTTCTTCAATTTTTTTGAAATCTTTCGTAATTGCTAAACCAATTTTAATTCCATCAGCAGAAAATGGATAAGTAGAAAGTGCAGTATAAAAAATATAATATTTATCTCCAAATTTAGTTACTCTTGGATCTTCACAACCAAAAGCTTCCCAATAAAATTCAGGTTTTACTAAATCACGAGTATTTCTAAAACTATTATATGTATTTCCTTCAGCACAACCTACTGATGATATTTCCAATTCAAAACCTTGCCTTCTTTGCGGTTTAGAAACTGCCCTATATAGTAAAAAATATTTTTTACCATTAAAAGCAACACTTGGATTAAAAGCTGCCACCGCTTCCCAATCTTTCTTCTCATTAGGTTCTAAGATTGGATTTTTATTAGATCTATTAAATTTTACCATTATTATTATCCTTTATTTGTTGAATAAAATTTTTTAAATTGCAACTGGCAACACAAACAACAGTATCCGCGCCACCATAATACAATATTATATCTTTATTTTTTATAACAGCACCACAGGTATATACTATACCACCTTTATAACCTTCATTTTCATAATTTTTATCAGGTTCTATAATAGGAAAATTTGATTTATACAATATTTTAGTAGGGTCTTTATAATCAAGAATCATAGCACCAATTTTGTATTTACCCGGTTCATTTTCACTTATTGCGTGATAAAAAGTTAGCCAACCTTCATCTATTTTCAATGGAATTGGCCCGATTCCTCTTATTACACTATCCCATACATTTTTATTTTTATATTGTACATAAACACTTTTTATATTTGGATTTTTTTTAAAATCTAAACTATCTAAATACTCAATTTGTATATTTGGAGTAATGCTGTGTAAAATTGCATATTTCCCGTTAATTTTTTCTGGAAAAATAACCCAATTTTTGTTCATTTTACCTTCTGGAGAAATTAATACTGGTTTCCTCCATTTATCCCATTTTCTATTTAAAAAATCAGCAACTGCTATAGAAGTCATAGCAACACAAGGTGGTTTAATACCATTAAAAGCTGTATAAATCATATATAATTTATCATCTATTCTTACAATTCTAGGATCTTCACAACCACCCCAACAATCATAGGTTGGGCCAGAATTATAGGAAAATGTTTTTATACTATTAATTCTTAATTCGAATTCTTCTCTCGGTCTATATATAGGATATGGCAATCTTTCATCTATATGTATTCCATCTTTACTAGTAGCATAACCTATAACAGATCCACCATCATCACCTACAGCCCTATATAAAATATGAGTTATTCCATCTATTTCAATAACTGCTGGATTAAAAGTTCCACAAGATTCCCATTTGTTTTCAAATATAGGTTTTATAACGGGATTAGAATCTGCTTTTTTTATTATACATTTAGGAATTTTAATAGGCTTTTCTTTAATATTTTTAGCACTTTTTCCTAATATATAATCTAATGAAAAAATTTCTATTTCTTCATTTTCATTTTTAATAAAATAAAATTCAAGATTTTCACCAACCAATTTAACTTTAACTTTATTTATTGACTCTTTGCTTTTAAAAATAGGATTTGCTGTTCTATAAAGTAATTCATTATTTTTTTTATCAAAAAGTGCAGCACCTAAATAAAAAAAAGGTGTTTCAGTATAATATGGTATTAAAATACCATCATTAATTTCAATCTTTTCTAAAAGATTTATTTCTTCTGTATCAAAATAACTGTCTCTAGATTTTAAATCATAGATACTTTCATTTTTATTAGAAATTTTACCAATATCTTTTTTATCAAAGATTTTTCTCTCAATATTTTTAAGCATAATAGAAAAAATATTTTCTTATTAAGATTTATAATTTAAAAAATTTTATTGTCAAATGAAATAATTAAGTAATTTATTTT
>CATOJU010000072.1 GCA_951800555.1 uncultured Rickettsiales bacterium
AACAATAATTACAAATTTACTATTAATTTTATTTGCAATATTCATTTTCTTTTTAACTTTACCATTAGTAATTAATTCACATATTATATTATTTTCAAAAAGTTTTTTTTGTAAATTTAAACAAAAATTTATATTTTTATCGTCTATTGGGATAATAGAAATTATTTTATCTTCTTTTAATTCTTTATTCAATAATAAAATTAATCTTTCAACACCTGCTGCACAACCAATTGCAGGAATATTTGGTCCACCCATTTGAGCTAAAAGTTTGTCATATCTACCACCAGCTAATATTGTACTTTGCGCTCCCAAATCTTCTGTTGTAAATTCAAATACAGACGATGTATAATAGTCTAATCCTCTAACAAGCAAATTATTTACTTCAAAATTTATATTTAAAAATGTTAATTTTTCTAAAATATTATTAAAAAATTCTTTGTCTTCATTTGTATAGTAATTTGAAATTACTGGTGCATCAATTAATAATTTTTTATCTTTTTCATCTTTAGAATCCAATATTCTTAAAACATTTTTTTCTAGTCTAATTTTACTATCTTCTGATAAATCATTTTTATATTTTTCAAAATATTCTTTTAATGCATTTTCAAAATTTTCTCTACTTTTTTCACAACCCAAAGAGTTAATTTCTAACTTTATATTTTTTAGTTCTAAATTTTGTAAAAATTCATAAGCCATTTGCAATATATTTACATCAGCCATATAACTTTCATTACCAAAATATTCGAAATTTACTTGATTAAACTGTCTTTGTCTACCTTTTTGTGGTCTATCATATCGAAAAACCGGACCATAAGAAAATAATTTTAAAGGAAATTTATTATTTAATTCTGAATTACTTATTATTGATCTAACAACTCCTGCTGTAAATTCAGGTCTTAAACTTAAAAAATTTCCACCTCTATCTTCAAATCTATAAACTTCTTTCATAACTACATCACTTGAATCTCCTAAATTTCGTTCAAAAACCTCACTAAATTCAAATATTGGTGTTATTATTTCCTTAAAATTATATAATTTTGAAATTTTTTTTGCTAAATCTATTACATAATTATATTTTAATATATCTTTACCAAATAGATCTTTTGTTCCTCTAACTGTCTGTAATTGCATTTTTTAAAAATTTATATTTTATATAAATATAATAATTTTTTAAGTAAAAGTCAATAGAATTATTAAAATTAAGGTATCTATCATCTATTTTTTTATAAAATCGACCATAAAAAAATAAAATAATTAAAACATTAAAATAAAAACAATTAAATTAACAATTTGAATATTGCCCTACTTAATAAAAGTATTAAAGTTGTTATAAAAATTCCAATCATTCCTATAATTAGCCCAATTAAAACTATAAAACCATCTTTATTTAAAATACCAAATAATACCAATAATAAAGATATAGCTGGGATTGTCCCACTTAACGGAATAGGAATCATAATAATTATAGATAAAATTAAAATAAATATTTTTAATAAATTAAAGTATTTTTTAACAAAAAAGAAAAGCATTCTATTCTTTGTTTTAGTTTCAATCTTTACAATTATAGGATATATTTTATCAATTATATTAATTAAAAGTTGCTTTTTTATTGATAAATTTCTTATTATTTTTGGTAAAAGTATTATTTTTCTTCTTAAAATAATTTGTACAGATATATATACATTTATAGTACCAAAAAAAAATGCAAAAATAAAAGGTAAAAATGAAAGTATTGTAGTTATTATAAGTAAAAAATAGGCATTTTCATTATTATTGTTTAATATATTTTCTATATTAATTTTACCATTAACATCGGCATCAATATCCTTAAGTTCATTCAATAAATCGCTAGTTTTTCTCATAAAAAACCTATATATATTTTGGTAAATTTATATATACTATACCATCTTTTATATCTTTAATAAAATCATCGTTAAAAGGAATTGATTCTAATTTATCATCATCCCAACGAATTTCTATAACGTCACTAGCTCCATAATTATATAAATTTTCTATTTTTCCAATTTTCCCATCTCCGTTAACTTCCATTCCTATTAAATCATTAATATATAATTCATATTCAAAATTTCTATAATTTCTAGCCTCTTCAATAGAATCAATACCTTTAAATTTTGCTAAAAATACATTTTTTTTACTAGTTAAACCAACCTTTTTACATTTCATTAAATTATCATCTTTATCGTAAAGATTATATTGAAATATTTGTTCTGGCTCTTCTGTAAAACTTAATAATTTTACATTACCATTTAAATTATGTGTTGTTAATATTTTACCTATCAAAAATTTATTCATTTATATATTCCATTATTATTTAATATAATTTTAAAACGTTTTTTTATAAAAACAATATATTGCCTAATCTTTGGGGTTACTAATTTTTTATATTTTTTATTTTAAAAAACTAAGCATATAATAAAAACAAAAAAATTTTTTAAATTCATTAAAAAAATTATGATTATTATGGAAAAAATATAAATTCTTTTTAAGAAATGTACTAAAATATTCTTTTTTTTGATTTTTTTGACAATTTAGAATTCTTTATATTAAATTTCTATGTTATTGAAATTTATATTATCATAAATCTCAGTATTATTAATTATTTTTAAATAAAAGGATATAAAAATGGAACAATTAGAAAAACTTGATATAAAAGTATTATCTAAAATTAAAAGAGATAATCTAGAAGAAAAGAAAAAACTAGAAAAATTAACACAAAATGATTCTAATAAACGAAAAATAGAAAAATTGGATGAACAAAATAAATTACTAGATGAAGAAGCAGCAAATCGTATATTTAAAAAATTTACGGATGAATTAAAAAATGAAGATCAAAAATTAGATGAATGCTCAGATGATTTTGATGAAATGGAATCTAATAATAAAAAGGACGGTTTCGATGAAAGTTGCTTTTATTTTAATACAGAACAACCATCATCTAATAGTAATTCATATTTTCCTCAATAAATATTAAATTTAATAATTTTTACAAACATAACTAACTTTTAGTACTTTTTATTTTTTAGTCTAAATTATCATTTAGGAATCTAGATCTTTTTTTTGATATATAAAGTTTTAAAAATCATTTAATTTTATTAATCAAAACTTTTATATCTCTAGATTCCAATTTTATTTCACTTCACTATAATTTTATTAATAAAATTTATTATTTTATCAACTCATTCCACTCTTTTTCACCCATAACTTTAATGCCCAATTCTTGAGCTTTCTTTAATTTACTTCCACTATCTTTACCATAAACTAAAATATCCAATTTACTAGAAATAGAACTCAACACCTTCGCGCCCATTTCTTCAGCCCTAGCCTTTGCTTCTGCTCTTGTCATATTTGATAAAGTTCCAGTAAATAAAATTGTTTTATCTTCAAGTTTATTATTAGTTTTTACTGCTATATAATCACTAATATTTAAAACTTTTTGTAATTCTTTAATATTTTTTATATTTCTCTCGTCTTCAAAATAATCCAATATTTCGTTAGCAGTTTTTATACCTATTCCATCTATAGAATAAAATTTTTTATATTCTTCATTATCTCTTTCTCCAAATATATTTTTTTCACAAGCAATTTGCATTTTATCCAATAAATTATCCAAAGAAATATAATTTTTCGCCAACAATTTTGATGTTGTTTCACCTAAAAATCTAATCCCTAAAGCATACAAAAACCTGTTTAAAGAAACATTTTTAGCTTTTTTTATATTTTCAAATAAATTATTTACAGATTTTTTACCGAAACCTTCCATATAATATAAAGGAAAATTTGGATAATTCTCTTTAGTAATTTTATGATCTGTTGCTAAAATTTTAGTGTTTAGACTAGAAAATAAATCCTTTTCTTTATTCTCTAGATCATATTTTTCTTTAATAAAATTTTCTCTTTCCTCTAATTTAAAAATATCCACAAAACTTCTTATTCTATTTTCATTATAAAATTTTTCAATTTGCTTTTCACCTAACCCCCCAATATCCATAGCGTCTTTAGATACGAAATGCCTTAATCCTTCTATGACTTGAGCTTGGCAATTCATCCCGCCAGTACAACGAATAACTACATCATCACCATAGGCTTTTGCAGGACTTCCACAAATAGGGCATTTGTCAGGAAAAATAAATGATTTACTATTACTATTTCTTTTATCTTTGTTTACCATTACCACTTGCGGTATCACATCCCCTGCCCTTTGTATTACAACCTCATCACCTTCCCTTATGTCTTTTCTTTCAATTTCATCTTTATTATGTAAAGTAGCATTAGAAACAATTACTCCACCAACATTTATAGGATCAAGTTTCGCAACTGGGGTTAATGCTCCAGTTCTACCAACCTGAATGTCTATTTTTCTAATAACAGTTATTGCCTGTTCAGCAGGAAATTTATGAGCTAAAGCCCAACGCGGATGATGAGTTACAGTTCCTAACCTTTTTTGCAATTCCCAATTATTAATTTTATACACAACTCCATCAATATCATAATCTAAACTATGTCTTATTTCTTTTATATAGTTAAAAAAATCTATAATTTCATCAATATTTTTACATAATTTAGTCTCTTTCGTAGTACAAAAACCAAGATTTTTAAAAAATTGTATCAAATGCTCTTGGGTTTCAAGCTCAAAACCATCCGTGCATTTTCCAAGTGTATAAGTAAAATATTTTAAATTTCTTTCCGCTGTTATAGAAGTATCTAATTGTCTCAAAGAACCAGCTGCAGCATTTCTTGGATTTGCGAAAGTTTTTTCACCATTTTCCTCTTTAATTTTATTTAAAGTTAAAAAATCATTTTTTGACATGTAAACTTCACCTCTGACTTCCAATAGTGGAGGAAAATTTTTATTTTTATCCAGATATAAAGGAAAATTTTTAATAGTTTTTATATTTTCTGTTATATCTTCCCCAACAAAACCATCACCACGAGTTGCAGCTTGTATAAAAATACCATTTTCATATTTGGCCGCGAAAGACAATCCATCTATTTTAGGTTCGCAAAATATATCAACGAATTCCTGAATTCCCAAAAATCTTTGACATCTTTCTATAAAATCTTCAACATCCTCTTTAGAAAAACCATTATTTAAAGAGATCATAGGAATTGAATGTTTTACTTTCTTAAAAGCATCCAATACTTTATAACCTACATTATCTAAAATCCCTGTTTTATACTCTGGGTTAAGTTCTTCTAAGTCTCTTAATTCTATTTTTAATTTATCATATTCTGCATCTGTAATTATTGGTGAATCATCTCTATAATATGCTTTATTTGCTTCTAATATTTTGTTTTTTAATTGTTCTATTTGCTGTTTAATATCCATAATGATTTTGTAAATTAATTATTAATTATAATAGGTTTTGTTTTTTTAAAAACAAGAATTTGAATAAAATATATTTTTATAAATATTACTTATTATTAAGTTGGTTTATTAGACCTCCTGCATAAAACTATTTTTATTTTTCATATATATTTAATAATTTTTTATTTGTTCTTAAATATTATTTACTTTTTATTCTTATATCTTTTTCTTATTATTATATTTTGTTATTTTCTTAATTCCCCTTTATTTATGTCATTCCAGATTATGTTTTCTTATAAGTATGTTTATTTTGTTAATTTTCCATTATTTATGTCATTCCAGATTAGAATTTCTTAATAAACTTGTTTATTTAGAAATTCTTAATGTGG
>CATOJU010000073.1 GCA_951800555.1 uncultured Rickettsiales bacterium
CTATTATAATATTAAAAACATTAATAATATTAAATAATTTAATTAATTTTATAACATTTATTAATTTTAAAAATATTAAAAATGATAAAATTATAATCAGAAGACAAAAAATACAGTGAATCTAAAGAAACCCATCCAGTTCAAATTAGATTTTTTCGAGCTTTTAGATCTTAATAAAAATAAAAGGAGTAAATATTCTGGAACTAATAATAAAGACGATAGCGTCCCACCCTTCGACTTCATTGACATCCTTTACTTCATTCCAACAAACTGCAGGCGATTGGCAGACTACCGGTTGTGAGCGAACCTACATTGGTTCGTCCTTGTTTTTCCTGCAAAGTAGAGAAGAATTTTTTTTATTAACTCCATAAATTACTCCATAACCTCAATAATGCTATAAAACCATTTTTCCATCTGCTTCTTTATAAAACATATTACCATTTTTTACAAACTTTTCAATTATAACAAAAAATAGTAGATCAACTTTAAAATATTAGATTCAAATTATTATTTCTTTTTAAAAAAATTATTCACTCTTGTCGTCTCCCTCTTCTAGAATTAAAGAAACAATTACGAAAACAGCTACAGACTTTTCTACATGTTCTTTTTAATATATCCGTACAACTATTCGTACAACTAGATGGGTAATGGCAAAAATTATCATCAATATCATCAATTAATCTTATTGACAAAGGTTCTTCTGTTCTTTCATGTAATATCCTAATTTCTTCCATAAGAATATTTTGAATTTCTAATATTTCTTTTCCTTCTTCATTAAAAATTCCCGCAGCACTAGATATAACTTTAATATTCGCTCTCAATTCATTTGAATACGAATCTTTCGTGCCATCCTTCGCACTAGAAGAAGAACCAGAAAAAGCACCTATACAAGCATCCCTAAAAGCTTTCGAAGCAGCATATACATTACTACAGATATTACTAAGAAACAATAGGTATAATAAATTAATAAAAATCTTTTTCACTTTTTACCTCCGCAATTATTATTTATTTTATCATTATCAAAACCTTTATTGTTCTTTATTTCATTTCTTCTTTTTAAATTATCTGGACTACTAGAATTTTGTTCTCCAAATATAAAATCATAAATTTTACCAATAATTATTCCCTTAAATCCCTTTTCAATAAAACCATCAGCAGTTTTCGCATCAAAGTTGAATAAAGTCAACGATAATAGAATAATTAAGGAAAATAATAATAAATTTCTTTTCATATAACCTATATTTAAAGTTGATTTATTTTTAAAATAAAATTTATTATATATAAAGCAAGTTTTAGGAGAATACCAATATATATATGTTGCTTTGATAGGAAATAATTTATTTATATGATTATTGATAAATATAAATTTTACACAATTTTTAATAAAATATAACATAATTTTTAACAATGCACTAGTATTAGTATGATATTGATAAATATCAATATTTATTATTCTTAGAATGGAAATTAAAATTTATCTAACAAATTTCACCATCACCAAAACCAAATTGTTTTAATGAATTTTCCCTTGCCTGAATACATATATAAAGCAATTCATCTTTACCAGTATTCTTTATTGTTCTTTTAGCAACAGGTGAGATTCTAACTGCTGAACCTTCTTTAACTTTTACTTCTTCACTATCAACTTTAATAATACCTTCTCCCCCAATTACAATATATATTTCTTCGTTTTCTTTATGTTTATGATTAAAAGGAACTTCAAAATCTTTTGGAACAACATTAATTGAGATTTCACAACTAGTTAGCTTGAGAATATCATGTAAAAAAGCCTTTCCATTTTCAAGTTTTGCTATTTCTTTAAAACTACCTAAATCTACTGAAGTATAATTTGGCATATTTTTTGTTAGTTTTCTTATGCGTTATAAGCATATAATCAATATTTTAAATTGCAACATTTAATTTAAAAAAAAATATTAATTACATTAAAATATTTGAAATTTTATAAATACCTCTAAATCGTCCATATTTAATCGTAGAAGAGTTTTTTATTTTTTATGATACTTTTTTATTAAAAATTCTAAAATTTTAATTCTAGGGGCATTTCTGTGTCAAATAACCCATTATAATTTTTCATCTTCAATAAAAACTTAACAAAGTTATTTTTTTCCATATTTTTGAAAAATTAAAATATCAAGAATCTTCCTATTTGGGAATTATTGTGTTTAGACTAACCATAACTGCATTTAAGGATATTATGGTAAAACATATTGAAACTATTCGTTTTGAGTATATTAAAAAAAGTTGTAATTTAGAAGTAATATTAAAAGCAAGCGATTCAGGAGCACCGCATGTGAGTGTATTTAATGGGGATAATAACAGAAAGTTAGGTATGGTTTATATAACAAACAAAAAACCTGTAGTTATAGAGGATATTGTCGAGTATAGATCTCAGGCTAACAAATACATTCTTTCAAAAAAGGTAAAAAATCAAATGTTAGATTGGATTAAACAGGATGGTGAAAAAAATTGTATTTGGAAAAAATTTGGTCTAACTTGGTTAAGACTTCACAAGTATAATGGCAAAAATAATGATATAAAGACTTTAAAAAATAAAGTTAAAGACTATGATAGATTATTGATAAAAAGGTAAAAATTAGTCAAATGTATGTAATGTGTTCTTTTAATCAAAAAAGGATAGTGTCTAAAAACGATTCTAATGGGTCTTAGAACGCGATTTGGGTCAATTTAGTGTAAATTTACATAATTGGATAAAAAAGTGTTTGTAGGTACCTTAGAATCGTTTTTAGAGGGTAATCATTTTAATACCAAAATATTCCAAAAAATTTTTAAAAAAAAACAACGACAATAAAAAAATTAAAATTCCTTACCAATGTAATAGATAGTAAAAATATACTATATAGTAGTTGTTATTAATAAGTATATATAGAAAGTATATTGGTATTCGAAAAAAGTCAATTTTAGTCAGTAAAATCAATAGTCGCGAAAAAAAAACCGTAAATTATACCCCCTAAAACCGTAAATTATACCCCCTAAAACCGTAAATTATACCCCCTATTTTGATTTTTTGTATGTCTAAAAGTATTGATTTTAGCGGGTTTTTGTAAAACGAAATTTGTAAAAATTTTTTAAAATTTTTAATATTTTTTGAAAATTTTCCTAAATAGCTTAAAAATAAAGGAAAAAAACCGTAAATTATACCCCCTATTTTGAGTGATTTATATGACAGATATAAATTTAATATTTTAATATAATTTTATATATGTTAATTTAATATAAAATAAATAATTATTAAATATATATTAAATAATAAATTAATATAATTTATATATTAAATATATATTATATTAAATAAATATAAATTAATAAAAAAAACTTGATAAATATAATCTATATAATAACATTTTTTTAAAAGTTTTATATTCATAATATGAAAATAGTAGTATTTAATTTAAAAGGCGGCCAAGGTAAATCAAGTATTGCTTTAAATTTAGCTTTATCTTTAAATTTTGATGTTATATCAAATGATAAAATTTCGAAATTGGAGCAAATTCTTCCTGAAAATAATTTTATGCGCATTGAAAAAAATACGGATTTTCCAGATGTAGAAAAAAGTTTAAATATAATATATGATTTAGGAGGATGGATAGACACTAGAGCTTTAAAGCCAATAAAAGATGCTGATTTAGTTATTGTACCTATGATTAATACAGAAATGAATAATGAAGTTTCTATTAACAGTATTAATCAAATAAAGAAAATTAATGATAAAATTATTATTGTTGCAAATAAATGTAGAAAAAAAGACTATAATATTATTTGTAATTTAGTTAATGATTACTTTCCTAATAATAATTTTCCTATATTTGAAATTATGGATACAACTGCATTTGAACAAATGGTAAAAAGAAAAATGGCTATAAAAGACATTGTTAATAAAGATCCTTTATTAAAATATAGTTTTAGGAAAATTAACGAACAATTTGAAAATATCATTAATTATATTAATAACTTTTTAGGATGAATATGAGTTTAGAAAATATAAAGAATAAAAAAAACATAAATTTATTACAAGAGGATTTTTTTGAGGATCAAAGTAAAGTTACTAAAAGAGGAAGACCGAAAATGGAAGCTAGGAAAAAAACTAAAAAAGTTTTATTTTATCTTTATGAAGAAGAATATAATAAACTAAAAGAGCTATCAGAAGCGGAAGGTATGTCAAATTTTATTCGTACTGTATTAAGGGAAAAATTTGATAAAACATATAATAAAATGTAAATAAATTAATGAAAATAAAAAAAGAAAAGAAATTTAATGATTTTATAGAAACCCATCCAATACAATTGGATTTTTTTGAACTACTTGATGTTCACGACAATAAAAGAGATAAATATTCTGGTATTGTAGGTTTATATGACTGTATGCCAAAGTATGTTATTAGGGTTGATAATAGTAAACAAAATGTTCGTAATCTTATCATAACTAGAGAATTTGTTTATGATAAAAAAAATATGACTATAAGTATTTCTCCGGCATTAATAAAACAAAAAAATGGAGAAACAAAGGTATTTTATCCAACTGCAAGAGAAGGAATTATTGAAGATGTTTTAAGAAAATTTACTACTGATCCAATCAGAAATAGTTTTTTGGATGATAGATTATCTGTTAAATTTACAATTTATGATTTAAGAAAAGAATTAAAAAGAGTTAATCATGAATATAGTTATTCTGAAATAAAAGAATCATTAGAGATACTTTCTAAAACTAATATTGAGATTAAAACACAGAACGGAAAAATTACATTTTCATCAAATATGTTTGAAACTTTCGGTATAATCGATGGAAATGATAAAGACAAATTTTTTATCGATAAAGATGAGAGAGAAAAAAAAATTATTTATTTCGTAAGATTTAATAGTTTAGTTTCTAATAGTATTAAGGATGGGACTTGGAAAATATTAAATTATGAACAATATATGAAATATAAATTTTTTTTAAGCAGATGGCTACATAAAAAGATTTCCAATATGTTTATGACTAAAACTATAGAAATACCATATAACATAAAGTTATCTACTATTATTAGAGATAGCGGGACAACTGAATATGAAAGTATAAGATTAAATTTACCACAAGTGGAAAAAAGTTTAAAAGAGATGGTTAATATTGGTTCTATTAGTAAATATGAATCTGTAAAAGAATATGATAAAGATAAAAAAAATAAAATTAAAGACGTATTATTTCTTATTTATATTTCTGATTCTTTTTTGAAAGATTTAAGTTTAAACTATTTTATAAAAGATAAATATAAATTAAAGGCTGTAGAAATAGATAAAGAAAAAAATAAAAACGTATTAACAAAAAAGGAACAGAAAGAAATAGGAGATATTAATAAAGATAATAATAATTTTAAAAAAGAAATACAAGAATTATTAAGTAAATATGATTTATCTAGTAAAGATATAAATAAAATTATTTTCTTCAGAAAAAAGAAATCAGATGAATCTATAAAAAATAACATATTGTCAGCTATTGAATATATTGAAAAAGAAAGTCAAAGAAATAAACAATGCAATGTGATGGCTATTATTATAGCTAGTATAAATTATGATTGGTCTATTCAAAAGCAGTTATTTTATGATAATAACAAAAATAATAATGATATAAAAAATGAAGAAGAAAATAATAATTCTATGATTGCAAAAGATAAGATAAATAAAATTATTAATAAAAT
>CATOJU010000074.1 GCA_951800555.1 uncultured Rickettsiales bacterium
AAGCTTAAAGCCTTCTTTTAAAAATATTTTTTCAACATCAATTTTTTGACCTTTTCCTATTTCAAAATAAAGTCTTGTATTTTTTTTACAATTTTTTTTAATATTTTTTGCTATATATCTATAACAATCTAATCCATCCAAGCCGCCATCTAAAGCTAAAATGGGGTCGAATAATTTTACATCTTTACTTAAATTATTTATTTCATTTGTTTTTATATAGGGAGGATTAGAAATTATAATATCAAATTTATCTTCTACTTCATCATTCCAATTACTTTTTAATGTATTAAAATTTTTTAGATTCAATAGTTGCTTTGCATTTCTTTTGATTATTTTTAAAGCTTCATCATTTATATCTACCGCCAAACCACTAGAATTTTTAAATATTTTTAAAATGGTTAGAATAAGACAACCACTGCCACTGCCTAGATCCAATATTTTTAATTCATCATTTTTATTATGATTTTCCAAGATTAATTCAATAATACTTTCACTATCTGGTCTTGGATCTAATACATTATTATCAACATAAAAATTATAATCCCAAAAATATTTATTATTTATTATTTTTGAAATTGGTTCATTATTTAATCTTCTTTCTATCATATTTTGAAATCTATTAAGTTTTTCATTATCTAACATTTCTTGATAATAAAAAACCAAATCACCCACTTTTATATTTAAAATATGAGCTAACAATATTTTACAATCTAAAAGTGGGCTTTCAAAATTTTTATTTTCTAATAATTTTTTATAATTGTTAAGAATTTCAATTATTTTCATCTTTTGTAGAACATATTTTTCATTATTTCATTAATATTAACGTTATTTATTAATAGTAATTTGTTTAATGAATTACCAATAACTTTATAGTATTTATTATTTTCTGTATTTTTATCACTTTCTGGTGCTAATTCTAGTATTTGTATAAAACTACTAATTTTATTTTTATTTACAAAATGGTAAATATCTTTATTGTTTATGGCACGAATTAAAGAATTATAATTTTTAATTTCCAATTCAGTATCAATAGTTAAATTTTTTGTTAAACGATCTGCATTAAAATTTCCTTTTAATTCTATAGCATAATTATTAGATATATCATTATAAATAAAAGTATCTATTAAATTAGTTACAGAAATAATTTCTTTTGTTGAATCAAGCTCTTTTATATTAGAAACTACAATTTCAATATTACTTTCACTTTCAAATTCTTCATCATTTAATTTTGTAGTTATTTTATCTATATTAAACCTTGATGTCATATTAACATATTCGTCGGATGCTACTTTGATTGTTCTAAAAGTCATATTCATAAACTTTGAAACTATTTTATTATTGTTAGATTTACTTTCAAGAGTAATTTGGTCTGCCGCTGAATCTATATTATCAATCCCTAAATTTTTATTTAATGATAAATTAATATAATTTTTGCCAAATAATATATCTAATTTCTGTTTTTGAAAATTATTTAAAGTTGCTTTTTCTGGTAAAATTATATTAACATCTTTTGTAAACATTGATTTTTTAACGATTAAATCATTGAATTCAAAATTCATTTTACCATCTTCCGTTTCTAGCTTTATGTTAAAATTAGAAAACTTTATTTTTACAAAAATTGGTGTTGGTATTATATTTAATTTTTTATAACTTATTTCAACATAATTATTATTAATATTTTCAATACCTTTTACTATTTTTTTCTTAATTTTTATAGTAATAGTAAAATATGTAATTAATAGTAATAACAATATTGATACAAATATTAGAAAAATTATATTTAAATTATTTTTTTCTTCAAAATCTTTTCTTTCTACTCTCATAGATTTCCCTTTAATTTATAATTAATTATTAGTTAAATACTTTAATGGATCCATTGCAACTTTTCCTTTTCTAATAGCAAAGTATAATTGTGGTTCATTAACATTTCCAGTTTTTCCAACAGTAGCTATAATCTGTCCTTTATTAACTTTTTCCTTAACTTTAACATTCATAGTTTCGCAATGTCCATAAATAGATAACCATCCATTATTATGTTTTATAATAATCATATTACCATAACCCTTTAATTCATTACCAGCGTAGGCAACTTCTCCATCATCTGTTGCTAGTATATTTGTTCCTTGATTAGCTTTAATATTTATTGCATCGCTATATTCACCATTTTGTTGCTTTCCAAATTTTTTTATAATTGTACCTTTAGTAGGCCATATAAATAATTTTTCAACATTATTATTTTCATAATAATTATTATAATTAATTGATTCTGTTTTTTTAGTTTTATTTTCTAAATTTGTACTTTTGTTTTCTTTTATTTTATTTGATTTATCATTGTATGCAATAATATTACTACTATTTCTATTATTTAAATATAATTTTTGACCAACATATATACTATATGGTTTTTTTAAATTATTATATTTAACTAATTCTGTAAATTTTATATTATTTCTTTTAGATATACTAAATAAATTATCACCTTTTTGAACTATATAATAATTTGAATTTTCTTCATTATTTAATAAATTACTTGAAGGTACTTTTATTTTTTGTCCTACATAAACTTTATAGGGAGGTTTTATATTATTTATTTCAGCTAATTCCCTTAAAGTAATACCACTATTAAATGATATTCTTGTCAAATTATCACCAGGTTTTATAGTTACTGTTTTATAGGTTTTTTTAATTTGATTATTAACTAAATTTTCTTCATTAGTATTTTCTTGACTATAAACTTTTATTTTTTGATTAATATATATATTATATGGCGCCTTTATTTTATTTAGTTCAGCTATTTCTGCTAAAGTCATATTATATTTTCTTGATATACTTAATAAACTATCACCTTTTTGAGCTTCAACTATTTTTATACTCTTTCCTTTTTTACTATTGTTAATTGTATTATATTTTTTTTCATATTTTTCAATTTCGTTATAGTCTTCTTCATAGTCATTATCAAATTTGTCTTGATAATAATTCTCAGTTTCATTTAAATCTCTAACAACTCTATTATTTGCTGTTTTTACATAAGTTCCCTTCATATAACTTGGCTGTAAATTATTATTATATCTATTGACAGCTCTTAGTGTTGTCGAATTATTATTATTTTTTTCTTTATAATTTATTTTTGCAGCTTCTTGTATACAAGATGTTAAAAAAATTGGAGTAAAAATAATAACAAAATTTTTTGTAAAATGTAACATTTTATTTATTTTTTTATTAATAATTTAAAAATTCTTGATTTGTATCAATAACAATTTTTTCTTTATTTTGTAATTGTAAAACATATAATTTTCTTTCTACTAAACCATTTGGTAAAAATCTAAATTTTCCATCTATACCGTCAAAACCATTTGGATTCAAAATTGCTTTTTTATCTAAAACAAATCCTTTATTATTTTTTGTAAAAAGGTCATCAATTATTTTTACTAAATCATATACCATTGATCCTATTTTTATAGGTTTTTTTCTATAAAAATTCAAATAACTATCGGCAAAATTTTTATATTTTTCTGGATTAGCCCCAACAAAAATAGCATTATCCATATATGGAT
This sequence comes from uncultured Rickettsiales bacterium, assembly GCA_951800555.1. Taxonomy (GTDB): domain Bacteria; phylum Pseudomonadota; class Alphaproteobacteria; order Rickettsiales; family UBA1997; genus CATOJU01. The sequence continues at coordinate 3,555 of CATOJU010000074.1, forward strand.
TTACTGTAATATTATCATCGCCATCTAATTTTGAAGTACCAATTAATTGCACATGTCTACTATCTTTTTGGACTACATATAGTAAATTTGCAATTTGTTCAGCTGCTCTTCCTCCTTCAGCAATAAATAAACATTGTGGATATATTTTTTCATCTTCTTTTATTATTAATTCTGTATTTTCTTCTATTCCCAAAATTTTTTGTTCAAGTTTTTTCTTTTCATAATTTTCATATAAAGTTTGTGGAACTTCGTAGAAATTTGTTAAATCACTTATTTTTGTTATTAAATTTTTATCACTTGAATCATAATATTCACTTTTTATTAATAAACCATCTTTGTTTAATATTGTACTTCTTAATATTTTATTCATTAAAGCGCCGTATGTAGTATTTGGCATTAAAGCAACATAATTGAAAAAATCGCTTTGAGTCATATATGATATCAAAGTTTGAAGTTCTTGTTCAGGAATAGATCCAGTTACAAATACATTAGGTGTATTTATTAATTCTTGATCGTTTGACAAAGAAAAAGCGACTAACTCATTTTTAATTAATATTTTTTTAATAGCTTTAGTTTCGGCACTAAATAATGGACCGATTACAACATCTATTCCATCTTCGATAGCTCTATTTATAGCATTAACGGCCCCAAAAGTTGTCCCTTCTGTATTATAGACTTTTAATACAATATTTTTTTTATTATTTTCAAATAAAGATAATTGAATGCTATTTAATAGTGATTCACCAATTCCTTTTAATTGTCCTGATAATGGCAATAAAACTGCTACTCTTAATTTATTTTCTATACTTTTTTCATAATTATCAATGGTATTATCGTAAAAATTGTAATAGCCTTCTTCTACTTTTTCTCTTTTTATAAAATAATTTACCTGATTTTTGCAAGATGCAATAAACAGAATAAATAAACTAATAAAAATTGTTTTACACTTTGTAAATTTCATTACCAAATGATTAAGTATTTGTATAAATTAATATAATTATAAAGCTATAAAAAAAATATTCAAGAGTTTTTTTGGATAAACTGATATCATTCATCACTTCCTTTATATTTATTGTATTAATAATTTCTTAATATTAAACAACCCCAATGTAAAATGTTTGGTATTACAAAATTTATATTTAGATATGTTTATATAAAATTATAAATAATAAATATAGATTTATTTTTGCTCTAACCCAAATAGTACCAAATATTTTTAGAATAAAAATTATATTCGATTATTAAGTATAAAAAATTTTTTAAAACGAATAACCATTTAATTTTTTCATTATTTAATAATATTAAAATCTAATATTAAAATTAATTCCAAAACTATTATTATAATTTTTATTGATTATATAGGAAAAGCCAAAAGTAAAATCTAAATAATCATCAAATATTATAGTATTACCTAAGTTAAAATTATGAGATTCATTCATAATATTACTATAATAATATGTTATGTATATTTTTTTATAATTTAAAATATGTTGATTATTATCTTTTTTATTAAAATCTTTATAATAATCATAGTTAAAGATTAGAATAAAAGAATCACTTAGAATATTTTTACTATTAAAACCTAGATTCAGAGTATTTTTTAAGTTATTTCTATTTTTTATATAATTAATATAAAAATTATTTATAAAATTATCATCATTAAATAAATAATTTACTCCTATTCCATATCTTTCATAAACATCACTAATAAAAGTTAATTTTAGGGGAATAAAATATTTTATATTATTAAAATATAAAATGTTAAAAAATACGGAATTATTTAAATTATCGAAATTTTGATATTTAAAGTCAGTAATTTTCAATTTTAAATATATATTGTAAAAGTAATTTTCTTTGTCAACTATACTAAATTTTCTATTTAGATTATAGTTATAATTGTTATTATTTAGGTATTTTTCAAACCTATTTTTATTTATTGTGTTTTGTTTTATATATCCACCTATAGTTATTTTATCATTAAATCTTTGATAAAAGTCAATTTTATATTCACTTTTATATATACTTTTGCTTGAATAATAATATGCATTAAATTTTATTTTGGCCATTGTTTTATTTTGGTTTATTAAAATTAATATAGAAGTAAATAATATTATATTATTTAATATATGCATATTAATTGGAATTTATT
>CATOJU010000075.1 GCA_951800555.1 uncultured Rickettsiales bacterium
ATATTTAATAACATTTTTCATAAAATTATATCCTAAATTTCTATTTGAAGAAATCTTAATTATTATATCTTTTAAGCTATTAAAATCTTTTTTTTCTATACATTTATCTATGATACAAAATATAGAACTAATTAATTGTAAGAAAATAGAATCATTTTGTCGGCAAGTTTCAGAGATATTATAATTAAAATTTATATCATTTAAATCATAATTATTGAAGTATTCTAGTAATAAATTAGTCATTTTTTTCATACTTTCTAAGCTATTTTTTTTATCGCTAATATGAAATATACAAGAGATAATCATACCAAACTTATTAAGATAATTTAAATTACTTTTTAAAAGAGTATTCGTTATATAATTTACAGCCTCATTATCATTTTTATCTACATAGCATCCAATGAGATTAACTGATAATGTATAAATATTTTGATGGTTTTTATCAGGATTCTTTAAGAGTTCTTCTAAAAATTCTTTTGCTTGTTTTCTACCATTTTTTGTAAAAACACCGCTATTGTTTAGATTAAATATCAATTCTTGATTATTATCTAAAATTTTTACAATATATTTGTCTTCTGACATATTTTTCTCTTTATTAAAAATAATATTATTATATCAATTATTTAATAAAAATCAAGAGATATTTTTTATTTAGGCTCTACCCACTTCATGTTTACTTTTAAAGTTAATACTATAGACTATAGTATGTACAATAAAATTAAATCTGAAGATTTTAATAATATTATTAAAATTAGAAATATTAAAACTATTAAAAATAAAAATAATAGTAATATATCCTTAAATGTAAACATTGTAATAATAAAGATACAGATGTAAAGAATGTAATAGAACTTTTAATATAGGAGAAGATAACAGAATAAAACATACTATAGCCGAAAGAAGAATGTGTATAACATTATATTTAAACTATATGAGTATGAGAGGAATACAAAAATTTTTAATTTCAGAATTTAATAAAAAATATATTTTAAAAATATAAATGATTGGATAAAATGCAAATAGGAAAACTATATCTTGATAAAAAAACAAGATTGAAAAATGATAAGTTTACTTAATCATTTTTAGTTTATTATTTCATCGAAGTTTACTGTGGAACAAAGTGAGAGAAGCTTGTTTAGTGGGATCTTTTAATTCCTATTTAAGAGATAATTTAGCTAGACTAAATAGAAAAGACAAAAGCCTACAATAAATCTAAATATATGTTATAGCTATCTATAGAATTAGTAATATATAAAGATATAATATGTTTTAATAAAATAGTATAAATAAATATTGTAGATATTATGTAAATGAAGGTAAAGTGGGTTAATAAACATATAATAGGTAATCCCCCCTTAAAAATTTACTTGCAAAATTTAAATTAGTTAATATATTCTTTATCAAAAATTAAAATTTAATATTATGACAGAAACAAATGAAAACATCGATAATAATGAAAAAATAGAAAGTAATGAGAATAAAAAAAAATGGACAGATGCTTTTAAAAAGCATAATACAAATACTATAGATGATAATACACAGGAAATTGAAAATTCAAAAATTGAACAAGAAAATGCTTCTTTAAAAGATAAATTATTAAGGACTTTAGCGGAGCTTGAAAATACAAGAAGAATTGCAGTTGAAGAAAAGGAAAAAACTATAAAGTTTGCAATATCTAATTTCGCAAAAGATTTAATAACAGTTATGGAAAATATGTATTTAGCTTTTAAAAGTGTAGAAAAAGTTGAAAAAAATGGAGATTTTGGTGTATTTTTTAATGGAATTGAAATGACTTTTAATGAATTTAAAAAGATTTTTGATAAAAATAATATTAAAAGAATCTATCCATTAAATGAAGTATTTAATCCAGCTTTTCACGAAGCTGTAGCACAAGTTGATAGTGAAAAAGAAACTGGGACAATTGTTGAGGTGATGCAAGCCGGTTATTTGCTTAATAATAGAGTTTTGAAACCTGCAATTGTTGTAGTAGCAAAATAAATATTTTTAATTTATAAATGTAGTTTTGACTAACTTTTTAGTTTTTTAAAATTTATTATTATCTTCCTTAATTATTTAGTTATAAACTTAATAATTAAGGTTAGTATTATCTTAAACAATTACTTCTTAACAAAAAACCCAATAGAATAAACCTAAAAAATTAATATTTTTATTTTTATAGACTTTTAAAAATTAATTATTACCATATAATCAACAATATTTAAAATTAATTAACATGTCAACAGATATAGAAATTGCAAAAAAATTTACATTAAAAAACATAAAAGATGTAGCAAAAAAAATCAACTTAGGCGAAGATGATATAGAATTATATGGTAATTATAAAGCTAAAATTTCACAACAAGCTTTAAATAGAATAAATTCCAGTGAAAAAAATGGAAAATTAATTCTTATGACCGCAATAAACCCAACTCCGGCCGGAGAAGGAAAAACAACTTTAACTATAGGATTAGGGCAAGCTCTTAGTAAATTAAATAAAAAAACAATTTTAGCTTTAAGAGAGCCTTCACTTGGTCCATGTTTTGGTATAAAAGGTGGTGCTACTGGCGGTGGTTATTCTCAAATTGCTCCTATGGAAGATATTAATTTGCATTTTACAGGAGATATTCACGCAATTACAAGCGCTCATAATCTAATTTCCGCTTTAATTGATAATCACATTAATTTCGGAAATAAATTAAATTTTAAAAATATTGTATGGAAAAGGGTTTTGGATTTAAATGATAGGGCATTAAGAAATATAATAATTGGAGTTGGCGATGATAGTGGAAAAGTGAGAGAGGATAATTTTATAATAACGGTTGCTTCTGAAATTATGGCAATTATATGCCTATCTAAAAATTTACATAATTTAAAAGAAAATTTATCAAAAATAATTATTGGTTATAATAATGAAGATAAACCCATAACTTTAAAAGATATTGATGCGGTTGGTAGTGTTGCAGTATTATTAAAGGATGCAATAAAACCAAATTTAGTACAAACTCTTGAAGGAGTTCCAGTTTTAGTACATGGAGGACCTTTCGCAAACATAGCTCATGGCTGTAATAGTATAATTGCTACAAAAACAGCTTTAAAACTTGCTGATTATGTAGTTACTGAAGCTGGCTTTGGCGCAGATTTAGGAGCAGAAAAATTTTTGGATATAAAATGTAGAAAAGCAGATTTAAAACCCAATGCCGTTGTTATAGTCGCCACTTGCAGATCATTAAAATATAATGGTGGAAGTGATAAAAATAATTTGCAAAATAAAAATCTTGATGCTTTAAAATTAGGAATTTCAAATTTAATAAGACATGTTGAGAATATACAAAAATACAATTTACCGGTTATAGTAGCTTTAAACAAATTTGATTTTGATACAGAGGAAGAGATTAATTTTATAAAAAATACTTGTGAAAAATTAAATGTTGATTTTGCTATTTGTGAAGCTTGGGCAAAAGGCGGTGAAGGCGCAATAGACTTAGCCAGTAAAGTCCTAAAAAATATTGAAAATAATAATAAAACTTTTAAATTTTTATATAATTTAGATTTGTCACTAAAGGAAAAAATTAATATAATTGCAAAAGAAATTTATAGAGCTAAAAATGTAATATTTTCAGCAAAAGCTAATAAAAAATTAAAACAATATATAGAAAACGGTTTTGATAATTTTCCAATTTGTATAGCAAAAACCCAATATTCTTTTAGTGATAATCCTTTACTTTTGGGTGCTCCAGAAGATTTTGATTTTATAATAAACGATGTTAATATTTCAGCCGGCGCCGGTTTTTTAGTTTGTTTAGCTGGTAATATAATGACTATGCCAGGCTTGCCGAAAGTTCCTGCTGCTAATAGCATTGATATTGATGATGATGGAAATATTACAGGATTATTTTAATTTAAATTTATTAATAATAAGCCTATTGTAAAATTATAGAAGTATATTAAAAAATAATTTGATTATAAAAATTACTTTATACTATTTGTTTTTTAATTTTAATTTAATGGGGTCATAATTAAACCCTTAAATAATGTATTTAAAAATGTATCTTCGTTTTTATCATTTATATCAGTATTATCAATGATTTTTTTATTTTTTAACTCTTTATAAAAATAATCTACTATTTCATCATTTTTATTAAAATTAACTAATAAAATTTTTTCATTATAAAGTTTTGGTTTTAAAATTTTTGGATTCTTTGTTACATACGAATAATACAACCAAGAACCATCTAAAAGTTCCAGACTTGGATAACCAAAATTATTTATTAAATCCTTTTTTTTAAAGTTATAAACATCAAAATTTTTTACTTTTTCAATATTATCTCCAAAATAAAAACCTTGCTGCTTGGTTTCCATACAAGCTATTAAAAACATTAATATCAAAAATGTAAAAATTTTTTTATTCAACATAACCAAATTATATAATATATGTATTATAATATAATTATTTTGTTTAATTGTCAAGTCAAAGTCAAAATTTAAATATTTCAAAACTAATTAGCAAAAATTACTTTAATTTTTTTATCATACTATAACTAATAAATTTAGGATTTTTATTATCTCTTATAAATTCTATTTCAAAACCATATTTTTTATAAAATTCAACAACTTCTTGAAAACCATTAATGGTTAATATTATATAATCAATATTGTCATCACAAACTTCATTTTCAACAATATCAAGTAACTTTCTACCGATCCCCTGCCCTCTGAAATTTTCATTAATACATAATTTATTTATATAAACTTCTCTAAATAATTTATATCCATGCATTCCACCAATTACTTCATCACTATCATCTTTTACTGTATAAATAAAATTTCTATAATTTATATCTATATTTATATCTTTCGCTTGTTTGATAAAGGTCTTGTCGAATTTGTTATACATAATTTCTGAATCCCCAACTTTTTCTATTTTCATATGTAAATCCTTTATAAAAATCAATAATTATTTTAAAATTAATAAAAATAGTTTTTCCTTAAAAAAACTCCTAATATATCCCGCTAAGGATTATATTAATATAATAATATAACTTTTTATTAAAAGTCAAGTTTTTTAAGGTATTTTAACAAAATATTGTCAATCATTAATACAATTTCCATTAAAAATTCTATATTAAAAAATCAATAATTCTTCGAAATTAAGATATTAAAAATTTTTATAAATAAATTGTTAAAAAAGAGGATAATATTTAATAGTAATAAAAAATAAAAGTAATAAATTTATTAGAAAAATTTAAATTAATATATAATCTTTAAAAATTTTTTGCACATAATTTATTTTTATAATTTATTTTAATTTAAATGGTGCACCCGAGAAGATTTGAACTTCCAACCGTCAGGTTCGCGGCCTGATACTCTATCCAATTGAGCTACGGGTACATTTTTATATGAAAATAAAAAAATTTTTTTAAAATGCAATAAAATTGTACTTAAAAATTTTAATATAATTCTATAAATATATAAATTTATTTCCATATATTTTTATTTTTTTAATATACTTTCATTAATATTATATTTTTAATTTTTTTTATTTGATAAATAGCTAAAATTTCTACTTTAGCTTTATTAGACGTCCTGCATAAAACTATATATAAATATCAATAATATCTAAATATTTTTAGGTTTACTT
>CATOJU010000076.1 GCA_951800555.1 uncultured Rickettsiales bacterium
CTATATCATCATCTATATAATTTAAATTATTACCCTCTAGATATTTTTTTTTAACTAAATTAGAATTCAATTCCACTTGTTCTTCTCTATAATCTTTAATATTTTCTATTAGCTGTTTTAAAATAGCATCTATCCCATTTTTTGACAAACTAGATATTAAAAATACTTTGTGTTTTGTTATATTTTCAAGTTTTCTCTTTTTTTTCTTTAATTCTTCATCTAAAATAGAATCAATTTTTGTTAGTGCCACAACTTCATTTTTTTTAGCTATATTATATTTTTCATTCTGTAATTCTTCTCTAATAATATTATAGTTTTCAACTACATCTTCTGCAGTAGAATCAACTAAATGTAATAATGTTGCACATCTTTCTATATGTTTTAAAAATCTATCACCCAAACCCTTTCCATTCGATGCACCCTTAATCAATCCAGGTAAATCCGCAATAACAAAATCAAAATTATCAACTTTTGCAATTCCTAATTTAGGTTCCAATGTAGTAAAAGGATAATCTGCTATTTTTGGCTTTGCTTTTGTAGCTATTGATAAAAATGTTGATTTTCCAGCATTTGGTAAACCAACAAGTCCAACATCACAAAGTAATTTTAATTTTAATATTAAATCAAATTCTTCGCCGTCCTGTCCTGAATATGCTATTCTTGGTGCTTGATTCGTTGATGATTTGAACTTTACATTTCCAAAACCACCTTTACCTCCTTTAGCAATTAAAACTTCCATATTGTCTTTATTTAAATCATAAAATAAAGTTCCATCTGGAAAAAATACTTGTGTTCCTATTGGTAAATTTACAATCAAATTTTCGCCACTTTTTCCGGTTTTTGAACAATTCTTTCCATTTTCACCGTTTTCAGCTTCAAAATCTTTTTTAAATTTAAAATCTATCAATGTATTTAGTTCGTTTGTACTTCTGAATATAATATTTCCGCCTCTTCCACCATCACCTCCATCTGGTCCTGCTTTAGGTCTGTATTTTAGTCTTAAAAAGCTAACTCTCCCGTTTCCTCCATTTCCAGCCTTTACATGAATCATTGCTTCATCTATAAATTGCATCTTTGTATTTGATTTGGTGTCCCAAAGAGGATTTGAACCTCCACAATCTTAAGATTATTAGCATCTGAAGCTAACGCGTCTACCAGTTCCGCCATTGGGACAAGTTAATAATTATTATTAATTTATAAAATATTTTGTAAAATACAAGAATTTTTTAAATAAATACATTTTTACATATAATCAATCTTAATAACTTTATAAGTTAATTAGAATTAGAAAAGCAAATTTAATAAAATGTATTAAATTAATATAGTAAAATATTATTCAAATTCCATTATAACATCACCAACATTCACTAAATCTTCATTATTTTTACAAACTCTTTTAATTCTCACATCAAATTCAGTTCTAATCACATTTTCCATTTTCATAGCTTCTATAGAACACAACTCAGAACCAGCAATGACACAATCGCCTTCATTAACTTTTATTCTAACTATTTTTCCAGTAATAGGTGATTTTAATTTTTTAGGAGCTTTATTTTTTTCTGCTACTGGCATAAATTGTTCTAACTCCGATATTCTTGTATTTCTAACTGTAACATTAATCACGGAACCCATATATTGGAAAATATAATTTCCAGCAAAGTCATTCAAAAGAACTTTAATATTAACTGGAATATTATTTACTGTACCACGAAATATATTATCCCCACATTGCCACGCAGTTTCCAATCTGCTACAGCCAGTTCCATATTCAACATTAAATTTATCTGGGCTATTTTTATTATCTGCTATATTACATAAATATTTTCTACCATCTATATCTACCACCCATTTTGTATCTAAATTATCTTTTCTATTTCTTAATCCACCAGTTATGTTTTTAACCCTACTATGATAATTTATAAACATATAAAGTGCAATACTAATTAATACACTTTTCTTTTTTAATTCCAATTCGTTGTTATTAAAGCCAGATGAAAATTCTTGTTTTATAAAATTAGTATTTATATCACCGGCTTGAAATCTTGGGTTATACATAATAGTTTCTAAAAATCCTATATTATGGGAAATTCCATTAATATAAAAACTACCCAATGCAGTTTGCATTTTTTCCAAACATTCTTGTCTATCTTCACCATAACTTAACAATTTACAAATCATACTATCATAAAAGGCACTTACAATACAACCTTCATAAACACCAGTATCAACACGAATATTTTCAATATTTGTTGGTTCTACATATTTATTTATACGACCAGATGACGGCAAAAATCCCCTTGATGGATCTTCAGAACAAATTCTACTTTCCATAGCCCAACCAGTAAGTTTAATATCTTTTTGAGTAAATGGTAATTTTTCACCCCTTGCCACTCTTATCATTAATTCAACTATATCAAGACCAGTTATTAATTCCGTAACCCCGTGCTCTACTTGTAATCTTGTATTCATTTCTAAAAAATAGAAATTTTTATCTTTATCCATCATACATTCAATAGTTCCAGCTGAATAATAACCTACTTCTTTGCATAGATCAATAGCTTGTGAATACATTTTTTGTCTTGTTTTTTCATCCATAAATGGACTTGGAGCTTCTTCAATAACTTTTTGATTATTTCTTTGAATAGAACATTCCCTTTCACCTAAACAAACTGTATTTCCATATTTATCAGCTATAACCTGTATTTCTATATGTCTTGGATCTTCTATAAATTTTTCTACAAATACTCTTCCATCACCGAAACTATTAATAGCTTCATTAGTTGCAGTTTCGAAAGCTTCTTTTACATCATCTAAATTATCAACTCTTCTCATTCCTTTTCCACCGCCACCAGCAGAAGCTTTAATCATTACTGGTAAACCTATTTTTTTAGCTATTTTTACAGCTTCATCAGAATTTTCAATTACACCATCATAACCAGGGACTATATTAACACCTGCTTTTTTTGCTATTTTTTTTGATTCAATTTTATCACCCATTTTTTGTATAGCATTGACTGGCGGGGCAATAAAAATTATTCCTTCCTTTTCTAATTCTTCAGCAAATTTAGCATTTTCTGATAAAAATCCATAGCCAGGATGTATATATGTAGCACCAGTTTTTTTTGCCGCATTTATTATTTTTTTAATATCTAAATAACTTTCACTTGCAAGGGAACCACCTAATAAAACAGCCTCATCTGCCATTTGAACATGCAAGGAATTTGCATCCGCTTCAGAATAGACAGCTACTGTTTTTATTCCCATTTTTTGTGCTGTTTTTATAATTCTACAAGCAATTTCTCCTCTATTAGCTATTAAAATTTTTTCTCTTATGGTATTCATATTATTCATTTTTCCCTCCATTACATTGGTAAATTATCATGCTTTTTAACTGGTAATTTTACACCTTTATTTCTCAAAAATCTTAAACCATCACAAATTCTTTTTCTTGTATTTTGTGGTCTGATTACTTCGTCTATATAGCCCCTAGATGCTGCGAAAAATGGAGTTGAAAATTTATCTTTATATTCTCTTATTTTTTCCTGTTTTTGTTCTTCTGTTAAATCTTTATACATTATATTTACTGCTGCTTCTGCCCCTAAAACTGCTATTTCTGCGTTATCCCAGGCATAATTCAAATCGCCTCTCAAATGTCTTGAATTCATAACTATATAGGCACCACCATAGGCTTTTCTTGTAATTATTGTTATTTTAGGAACACTTGATTCAGCATATGCATAAAGAAGTTTCGCACCGTGTAAAATTACACTATTATGCTCTTGATCACTTCCTGGAAGAAACCCTGGAACATCTACTAAAGTAACCAAAGGAATATTAAAGGCATCACAAAATCTAACAAATCTTGCAGCTTTTCTAGAAGCATTTATATCAAGACAACCAGCTAATTCTAGTGGTTGATTAGCAACTATTCCCACTGTTCTTCCTTCCATTCTAGCAAAGCCGGTAATTATATTTTTTGCATAATCAGGTTTTAATTCAAAAAAATTACTTTCGTCTATTATTTTAAAAATTAATTCTTTCATATCGTATGCTTGATTTGGATTTTCTGGCACAAGTGTATTCAATGAAACATCTACTCTATCCGGTTGATCTACTGTATCTATTTCTGGTACTTTATCCATAAAATTTGATGGTAAAAAATCAAATAATCGTCTTGTTTGAAGTAATAATTCAATATCGTTAGGATATGTATTATCGGCAACACCACTTATAGGGCCGTGAACGCTAGCTCCACCTAAATCTTCTTTTGTAATATCTTCATGGGTTACTGTTTTTACTACATCTGGACCTGTTAAAAACATATAGGATGTACCTTCTGTCATAAAAATAAAATCTGTTAATGCTGGTGCATAAACAGCTCCACCAGCACAAGGTCCCATTATTAGTGAAATTTGTGGGATTATACCAGAAGCATCAACAATTCTTTGAAAGATTTTTCCATATCCACCTAATGCATCTACTCCTTCTTGTATTCTTGCACCGCCGGAATCTTGAATTCCTATAACCGGCACTTTTGCTTTTAAGGCCATATTAATTATTCTTTCTATTTTATGGGCCTGAGCTTGACCTAAAGAACCACCTATAACAGTAAAATCTTGTGAATAAACAAAAACTAATCGTCCATTTATAGTTCCCGATCCAGTTATAACACCGTCACCACTAAATTTTTTTTTATCCATATCAAAGTCATTACATCTATGTTCTACATATACACCATATTCTTCAAATGAATTAGGATCCAATAAAACCTCAAGCCTTTCTCTTGCTGTTAATTTTCCTTGTTTATGTTGTTTATTGATTTTGTCGAGGCCACCACCTAATAAAGATTGTTCTTTTTTTTCAGCTAATTTGTTGTATTTTTGCATAATTGTTTATATTTTTATTTAAAATTATTAATAATTGAAACTTTTGTAAAAATATTACATTTTGTTTTTGAATAAATCAAGTTTTTTATAGTAAAACGAAACTGAAAATATTCAACTTGATTTTTTTTGAAAAACAACTTAAACTAGAATAAATTTAACACAAAAATAATAATGATATTTATAGCAACAAATTTAGATTCTAGTTTAATATTTTTAATTTTTATATTGTCAATAATAGGATTAATAAGAGGGTTTTTAAATGAATTAGTTTCTTTATTAAATTGGTCTGGATCTTTTTATTTAACATCAAAAATAAAACCTTTAATAGTTCCTTTATTAAAGGAAAAAATACAAATTCCATTTTTGTTAGATATAATAGTTAATGCAATAGTTTTTGTAAGTTTAATCATAACTTTGTCAATTTTGAATAAATTTTTAGCTTCTAAAATAAAAAAAATTATTCCAACTTCAACAAATAATGGATTAGGCTTTTTATTTGGTTTTGTGAAAGGTGTTTTGCTGAATTGTTTAATAATAGCTTTTTTAACTATAATTTACAAAAATTCTATAAAACAACCCGATTGGTTATATAATTCTTATTTTTATAATTCAAACAAAGGGAAAAATAGTATATTTATTAATATAATTAATACTATATTAGGAGATTTAATTGATAGTAATGAAAAAGTTAATAGTGAAAAAAATTATTCAAATATTAATAAAATA
>CATOJU010000077.1 GCA_951800555.1 uncultured Rickettsiales bacterium
ATAGAATAAAGGTTGATTTAACTGGTATAGTAGATGATTTGGAAAAAGATAAGTAATTATTAATAAATAAATATACTTATGGATATAGTTAAAAATGTAAAAAAAAATGAAAGTGATATTATAACTGAAAATTCTTTAAGACCTTTATCCCTTGAAGATTTTATAGGACAAGAAGATTTGAAGGGTAATTTAAAAATATTTATAGAATCTGCAAAAATTAGAAAAGAACATTTAGACCATACTCTTTTTTATGGTCCTCCTGGACTTGGAAAAACTACTCTTTCACATATTATAGCGAATGAAATGGGTGTTGGGTTTAAAAGTACTTCCGGACCTATATTATCAAAAGCTGGAGATTTAGCAGCAATATTAACAAATTTGCAACAAAATGATGTGTTATTTATAGATGAAATACATAGATTACATAGTACTGTGGAAGAAGTGCTTTATTCTGCTATGGAAGATTTTAAACTTGATATTATAATAGGTGAAGGTCCGGCTGCTAGAACGATAAAAATTGATTTACCCAAATTTACTTTGGTTGCCGCTACCACAAGACTTGGATTGCTATCAAATCCTTTAAGAGATAGATTTGGAATTCCATTAAAATTAAATTTCTATAAACCTAATGAATTAGCTAAAATAATAATTAGGGATTGTAATATATTAAATACAAAAATAAAAGATGATGCTGCTTTTGAAATTGCCAAAAGATCTAGGGGGACAGCAAGAATTGCAATAAGATTATTAAAAAGAATAAGAGATTTTTCTATTGTTGCAAAAAAAGAATTAATAGATATTGAAATAGTTAATTTAGCATTAAATAGATTAAATGTTGATAACATAGGGTTAGATAGTTCAGATTTAAAATATTTAAATTTTATAATAGATAATTATAAAGGTGGACCAGTTGGAATAGATACAATTTCCGCAGGATTGTCCGAAGAAAGGGATTCTATCGAAGATACTATTGAACCGTATTTAATTCAATGTGGATTTATAAATAAAACCCCTAGGGGTAGGGTTGTTACTGCGGTTGCCTATAAACATTTAGGTATAAATTTTAAAAAACAAGAATTTGAATTAGATTTATCTTTTGATAATTGATTTTTGATATATTTATAAAGTATAATCTATTATTTATGATAAGGGTGGTTATTCAATAATGTATAAACTCTATATAATTGTTCTATTAATATAACTCTTACCATTAAATGAGGATATACCATTTTTCCAAATGATAGTATAAAATCAGCTTTTTTTCGCATTTCTTCTGATAAACCATCTGATCCACCAATTACAAAATCTATACCATCAGAAATTTCAAAATATTTGGTACAAATATCTTTAAAATCAGGAGTTGTAATTATTTTACCTCTTTCATCTAAAACAACTAATTTATTTTTAGAGTTTATATATTTTTCTAGTTCTTTGTGTTCTTGTGCTTTCCTTAATTCAATATCTTCGTTTTTGCTATTTTTTATTTCAATTAAATTAATATTCCATTTTATTCTTTTTTTATAATCTTCAAAAAGTTCTTTATAATTGTCTTTAGCTTTAAAATTTCCTATTGATAAAATATTTATTTTCATTTGATTTTTAAAAATTAAATTCTATAATATATTATTATAATAATTATTTTGAAATGCAATGAGTACAGAAGCAGACAAAGAAGAGAAAGTTAAAATGCAAGCCGAAACTTGGAATGAGGCTGTAAAAGGTTTTAGAGGTTTGGTGGGTAAAGATGTTGAAATAAACCAAAGTTTAAACCAACAACAAACCTATTCTAATGATTTGAAAGATATACCAAATGTTAAGAAAGAAGAAAACCAAATGGTTAGATAAGGAGTATTTAAATGTATATATTAATTTTATTATTAATGACAGCTTTAATATTTAAAATATTATTTAATAATTTTGGATTTATGCCAAATGGTGAAGATAAAAAAAAAGATGAGGCTATAAATTGTTTTATAAAAAATATTTCGTCCAATAATACAAAATCTACACAAAGTGTTATAAATCCAAATAATAAAAAATTCTTTGAAAATATTTATGAAAATTATACGAATAGAATAAAAAATATTTCTAATAAAAATAATAAAAAAGAAGAATTTAATGAAGAATTGTTTAAGAAAACTGCTGAAAAAGCTGCTGTAACAATTTTAGATGCTTTTAATAATAAAGATTTAAAAATTTTGGAACAGATGCTTACAAAAAATATGTTAGAAATATTTAATAAAAATATTAAAGAAGCAGAAGAAAATAAAATTAATTATAAAACTGTTATTGTATCTTTTGATGAAATAAATATTTTAGAAAAGAATTTTGAAAGTAATCCAAATTATATTGAAATGGGTTTTAAAATGAAACAAATAAATTATGCGGAAGATAATGAAAATAATGTTGTTTTAGGTTCGAAGGATAGAATTGATATTATAATTGAAAATTGGACATTTATTAAAACTAATAACAACTATTGGTTATTAAACTCTATAAATTAATTACAAAAATAAAATGATAAAATATGTACAAATTATATTTTGTTGTGTCATTTTATTTTTTATGCAAAATAATTGCTATTCTAAAAGTATTAGAATAAAATTATCAAATGAATTGTCATTAGAAGAGAGTAGTTTTGATAATCTTTTTATGTGGGATAAGGAAAATTATAAAGAAGCATTAGATGTTTTTCTGGATAATTGTGAAAAAATTATGTCTTTACCTTTAAAATATCCTATTTTTCCACAAGCAAATAGAAGAATAAATAAAAATGATTTTTATAGTGTTTGTAAAATAGCAGATATAATAAAAAATTATAATAAAGAATATCTTCAGGTGTTTTTTGAAAATTATTTTGTTCCTTTTAAAATTATAAATAATATAGAAAACAGTTCTTTATTTACTGGTTATTATATGCCGACTATAAAGGCAAAAAAACAAAAAGATAAAATATTTAAATATCCAATATATAAGCGACCGGATGACTTAATTGATGGAATAAAGTATTATACAAGGGAACAAATAAATAGAGGTGTTTTAGCAAATAAAAATTTAGAAATAGTATATACTGATGATTTGGTAGAATTATTTTTTTTTCATATTCAAGGTTCAGGAAATGTTGAATTGGTTGATGAAAATAAAATTATTTCCATTGGTTTTGATGGTAAAAATAATCATAAATATACATCAATAGGAAAATATATGAGAAGAAACAATTTATTAACTGAAGCAAAAGCTGATACTAAATCTATTAAGAAAGAACTAAAAAAAAATTTAACATTTGCAAAAAAAATTTTAAATATTAATGAATCTTACATTTTTTTTAAAATTTTAGAAGATGATAATTTTAGGGGAGCTTTTGGTTCTAGATTAATTCCATTTAGAACAATAGCGGTTGATAAAAATTATATACCCTATGGTTTTCCAATTTGGTTAAGTACTATACATACAAAAAAAAATAATGTTAGAGAGAGATTTAATAAATTAGTTGTAGCTAATGATACCGGGTCAGCAATAAAAGGAATTGTAAGAGGGGATATATTTTTTGGTTTTGGTGATGAAGGTGAAGAAAATGCAGGTTACCAATATTCTGGTGGAGAAATGTATTTGCTAATTCCTATAAGGGTTTTAAAAAAAATAAATGTAAGGATGTAATTTTATATATGTTTAATGATGATTGGTTAAGTGAAATAAAAAATTGTAAAAAAATTAATAAAAATATAGTAATTAAAAATTCCGCAACTATTGTAACAAATAATTTAATGGAAAAGCTAAATAATAAAAATAATAATATCTATAAAGAAGAGATTATATATAATTATGACTATGAATATAATTATAAATTAGAAAAAAATAAAAGTTTAGGTATTGATAGAAATACGGATAAAAAATTAAAAGCTGGAAAAATAAAAATTGATTTAAAATTAGATTTTCATGGTTTAACCCTTGAAGAAGCTTTTGATTCTTTACTTAAAAATATAGAAAAGGCATATAATTCTGGATTAAAATTGATTTTGGTTATAACTGGAAAAGGAAAAGGAACAAAAGAAGGTAAAGAAAGTATAAAAAATTTAATTGAAAAATGGATGAAACATCCTGTTATTTCTTCAAGAATTATTAAATATGTGGATGCACAACAAAAAGATGGTGGAGCTGGGGCTATTTATGTTTTATTGAAAAATAAAAAATGATTTAGATTGTTGATTATTTGAATTTTGCTGAATTTTATGTTATTATTTTTTTCTTGAATTTTAATAAAGAGTATTATAATTTTTCTTTATAGAAATTAAATTATAACTATATAGGAGAAAAAAATGGAAGAAGAGGCTATACAAATGATTTGCGATGAAATTAAAAAAGGTAATAAAAAAGTAATATTATCCCAAATTGAATCTCTTAAATTTAGAGAAATAGCAGTTGATTATAAAATTTTACTAAGTCTTACTGATTATTATTTAAAAAATGAAAATAAAGAAGATATTCTAAAACATATTAGTGAATTTAATCCCAAAAATATTTTTAGAATGCTTGAAATTCTTGAAGATAAAAATTTTTTTATAAAAAAAGAAGATATGGAAGAAATATTAAAACTATGTATGATAAAATGTTGTATTCCCGGAGAAGATGTTTATTATATGGAAGTTTTAGAAAAATGTTTTGACAAATTAATGGAAATTGGATTTAATCCATATACGGATCTTGAAATAATAAAAGGTATTAAAAATATTAAAAATGTTAGTGAAGAAAATTATACAGCTATAAATACTTATCTTAATATTATTAGAATTTTAATAAGTAAAAATATTAATAATATTAAAAAAGTTAATCAATTTCTTAAAGAAGTTAATGGAACCATTAATAATATTAATGGTAATTTTTTAATAATTAACGAAAATGGAGAAGAAATAGATATATTATATAAATTTTATGGCGACATTAAACAGTTAAAGCCGGAATTGTTTAGTTATGAATATATTAATATGGCTCAAACTTTTGTAAAAAAGGGGAGTCAAAATACTTTAGGTATATTACTTGACATTTATAAAGAACTAGAAAAGGAAAAAGTTTCGGGAAATATAGTTAAATTAATGAATAATAAGATAAAATTAATGATGGAATTTTGTGATAAATATGAATTTCAGGATGCTCTTAGATTATTATTACCATATTTATTTGAAAAAGGAGATAAAGAAAATGTAACAAAATATCTTTCTAAATATTGTGATGCTATCGAAAAGCTTAAAAATTCTAATAATCTAGCAGATAGAAAAGCTTATTATGAAGTTGCTAAAGAATTAATTAGATTTATTGATGGTATAATTGAATATTTAGATAATTTTCCCGATATTATTGATAAATTGGAAGATTTATGTGATAATTTTCCATATAATTATAATTATGGAAATGGAGTAACAACTGATTATATTAAAATTTCTAGGAGTAGAGTAAAATTTAATGAAATGTATAATGAAATTTGTCAATTAAAGAA